>DASVUA010000033.1:0-6290 GCA_036387295.1 Thermoanaerobaculia bacterium
AGACGCCGCCGGAGCCGCTCACCGAGCGCGAGCTGCAGGTCGTCCGTTTGATGGCGGGCGGCTACAGCAATTCCGAGATCGCCCACGCCCTCGGCACCGCGGAAGGCACAGTGAAAAATCACGTCTCCAGCATCCTGGCGAAACTCGCCGCCCGCGATCGGACCCGCGCGGTGCTCAAAGCATTGGAAGCAGGCCTGCTGAGCGGCTGAGGTTTTGAGTGCGGCGACCGGGCGTCGCCGCACTCCACATCAGTCACGGCAAGTGATGTTCGACGACGGTCGTCGAGAACGTCCGCCCGCCGAGGTCGAGATAGAGCTCGCGCTCGGTAATGGAGAGCGCAATGTCGACGCGGCGGTCGATCGTCTCGGCGATTTCCTTCACGAACGCCGGATCGAACGCGTAGATCGGGATTTCGGCGGCGCGGTGAATTTTCTTCCCCGCCAGCTCGCCGAGCACCTGCCGGATGGGGCGGTGCGTGTAGACCGCAATGCGCTCGGCTTGCTTGCTGCCGCGATGCAGCCGATCGGCGTCGGGTGCGCCGACCTCGAACCAGCCGGTGAGGCGCCCCGTGAGATCGCGCACGACCACCGCAGGCTCATCGCCCGCCGCGACCCCCTCGGTGAACGCGATTCCCTCCGTGTATTCGAGGCAGTAGGCGAAAAAGCGCATCAGCATGTATTCGGCCGTTTCGGAAGGCTGCCGCGCCATGCGCAGGTCGAACGTTTCGTAGACGCCGCGGTCGATGTCGGCGAGTTGCGTCGCGAAGTTGTAGATCGTCGCAGTGAGGCCCATCGTTGCGCGGAAGGATACTGGCGTTGCCGCGGGTCCGAAACGTGAAGTGCATCGCGGTCATGAGATTGTGCGCCCTCATTGCTGCTCTTTCGCTCGCCATGCTTCCTGTTTGTGCGCAGGCGCCGCAGCGCCCTGCCGCGCAGGATCAGCGCTCGAACACGCCGAGCTCTACCGCCGCGCCGGGCCGCGTGACCGACGTCGCACGCGGCCTCGAGCATCCGTGGGGACTCGCGTTTCTGCCCGATGGCAGGATGCTGGTCACCGAACGCCCCGGCCGGCTGCGTATCGTCGACAGCAAAGGAAACCTCTCCGCGCCGCTGAGCGGCGTGCCGGCCGTGTTCGCGCGAGGACAGGGAGGGCTGCTCGACGTTGCACTCGACCCGCAATTCGCACAGAACAGCACGATTTATCTCTCGTTCTCCGAAGCGGGCGGTGACGGCGCCGGTACAGCCGTGGCGCGTGCGCGTTTCACCGCGAAAGGACTGCAGGACGTGCGGGTGATTTACCGCCAGCAGCCGAAGGTCTCGGGCAGCGGCCATTTCGGATCGCGCATCGTGTTCCGGCGTGATGGAACGCTGTTCATTACACAGGGCGAGCGGATGGCGTACCGCGAGCAGGCACAGGACCTCACCTCGCTGCTCGGTAAAGTCGTGCGAGTCAATCGCGATGGAACGATTCCGAAGGACAACCCCTTCGTCGGACGGAAAAACGCGCGGCCGGAGATCTGGTCCTATGGCCACAGAAACGTGCAGGCCGCGGCGCTGCATCCGGAGACGGGACAGCTCTGGACGATCGAACATGGAGCGCGCGGCGGCGACGAGCTCAATCACCCCGAGGCGGGAAAGAATTACGGCTGGCCGATCATCTCGTATGGCCGCGAATACTCCGGCGGCCGGATCGGCGAAGGCATCACGCACAAAGCGGGCATGGAACAACCGGTTTATTACTGGGACCCGGTCATTGCACCATCCGGGATGATTTTCTATACCGGGACCGCATACCCCGGCTGGAAGGGGAGCATCTTCGTAGGATCGCTGCAGCCCGGTGCACTGGTGCGCCTCACATTACAGAACGGGCGCGTGACTCGCGAAGAGCGTTACCTCGGCGAGCTGGACGAACGCATCCGCGACGTGGAACAAGGCCCTGACGGGTTGCTGTACATGCTCACAGACAGCCCGCGCGGCCGCATCATCCGCCTCGAACGCGCACGGTGAACCGACGAGCGAATGCGCCGCGAAGCGCATTCGCTCGTCCGCGCGTTCAATGCCCCGTGGTTTCTGCCCGTTTGCTCATTTCGTCGGCACTGAGCGTTTCCTTGTGCGTGGAAATCACCCAGCCGTGGCCGAACGGATCTTCAATGCTGCCGCTGCGGTCGCCATAGAACTGGTCTGCCACCTCGCGGACGATTTTTGCGCCGGCCGCGACCGCCTTGTCGACCGCCGCATCGACGTCTTCCACGTACACCTGCAGGACGACCGGTGAGCCGCCGAGCGTGCGCGGGCTGAGGAACCCGAGCGTGGGATGCTCGTCGGCGAGCATGATGTGCATGCGGCCAAAGAGGAGCAGGTCGGCGTGACCGATGCCGGCTCCGTTCTGCCCCGGCATGCGCATGATCTCCTGTGCGCCGAACGCGGCCTTGTAGAACTCGATCGCAGCGTTTCCGTCATGCACACTGAGATATGGGGTGACGGTTTCGTATCCGTCCGGAATCGGTTTCTCGCTCGCCATCAGACTGCCTCCTCGCGACGCCAGCGTCGCAAAGCGCGATTCTATCGGCGGAAGCGGGCCGGAAGCTTGCTGTCGAGCGAAACATGTTTCGGCGAACCGCTTCTGCTCTCGTATTGCTCGCGCTCGCGTCTGCCGTCCAGGCCGCGTCGTATCCGCCCGAATACCGGTGGCGCACCATCACCACGGAAAACTTTCGCATTCACTTCCACTCCGGTGAGGAAGAGCTCGCGCAACGCGCCGCCGCGATCGCGGAGCGGGTGCACACGCGCATCACGCCGCTGCTCGAGTACGAGCCGGCGTCGCGGACGGACATCGTGCTGAGCGACCACATCGACGTCTCGAACGGCTCCGCCACGCCGTTTCCTTCGAACCGGATCGAAGTCTATGTTTCCGCGCCGGGGGCGGATCCGTCGTCGCCGCTCGAGTACTACGACAACTGGCTGAATCTCGTCATCACTCACGAATACGCGCACATCCTGCATCTGGATCAGTCGCGCGGATTGTGGGCCGGCCTCCGGAAGATGTTCGGCCGCGTGCCGTTCGCATTTCCGAATGCTCTTTCGCCGTTGTGGATCACAGAAGGATTCGCGACGCTGGTCGAATCGGAAGCGACCGATGCGGGGCGATTGAAGGGAACGTTCGTCGACATGGTGCTGCGCACCGCGGCGGTCGAGAATCGCTGGCCGTCGCCTGCACAAGCGGGCGGCCTCTCTCCCGCCTGGCCGGGCGGTTCGGCGCGCTATTTCTTCGGTTCGAAGTTTCTCGGCTGGGTCGCGCAACGCGAAGGGGCGGAGAAAATCGCAGAGTATTTTCGCGACTACGCCGGCAACGTGATTCCACTGCGAGTGAACGCCAGCGCGCGTGCAGTGTTCGGCGAAAGCATGGACACATTGTGGCGCGACTGGAGCAACGAACAGCGCGCGGCCTATGCCGCCGAGGTTGCGGCGATCGGGGCGGTTACCGAGCGGCGCGTATTGACGGACCTCGGCTATGAGACCAAGTATCCGGCCATCGCACCCGACGGAAAAACGCTCGCGTATGTACACGCAGGGCCGACCGAATGGCCGTCCATCCGCCTGCGCGACGTGGCGAGCGGACGCGACACGCGGCGCGTGCAGGTCAACAGCGATTCGCGCCTGAGCTGGAACGCCGCCGGAACGCAGCTCGCGTTCTCGCAACTCGAATATCACCGCACGTTTTCGCTCCTGTCGGACGTCTATGTCTTGGACGTCGCGAGCGGCGACGTGCGGCGTGTGACCGAAGGCGCGCGACTGAAGGATCCGGCATTCACGCCGGACGGCGGAACGGTGATCGCGGTCCAGAACCGCGCAGGGCGCAACCGGCTGGTCGAAGTGAACCTCACGGACGGCACTGTCCGTCCGATTGTCACGCCGGCCGATTTCACCCAGTTTTCCGAGCCCGCCGTGAGCCGCGATGGCGCGCGCATCGCCGTGGCGGAATGGCGCAACGGCCGCGTCGACATCGTCCTCTATGACCGTACAGGGACGCGGATCGCGAATCTCACCGAATCGCTGCCGCGCTCGACGAACGGGTCGCCTCAATTTTCGAATGACGGCGCGGCGCTCCTTTTCTCCAGCGACGTCACCGGCGTGTCGAACATCTACCGCGTCCCTGCCGCGGGTGGTGTGGCGGAACGACTGACGAACCTGTATGGCGGCGCGTTCTTTCCGAGCTCGATCGACGATACGACGATCTATTACAGCGATTATTCGTCGCGCGGCTTCGACATTGCCGCGCTGTCGCCGGCGCGCACCTATCCGATCGCGCCACGCACCGCGCCGCGCAGCGTCATGGGAGCAGCGCCGCTCGTCTCCGACCTGACCGCGGAGAGCGCAACTGGCGGGACCGACCTCCCGTCTACCCCGTATTCGCCATTGCGCACGGTGCTGCCGCGCTGGTGGTTTCCGCTGCTCGAAGGCGCCACGAGCGAGGGTGGCGGCGAGCGGTTCGGAATCGGTGCAATGACGTCCGGCAGCGACGTACTCGGGTTTCACTCGTACGACGTCAGCCTGCTCGTGCGCGGCGGCGACAATGTCCGCCATCACGCCGACTACACCGCCCTCTATTCGTACGACCGCTGGTATCCGACGCTGACCGCGTATGCGGCCGGGTACAGTGACGATCCGACCGGCGTCGTCTTCACGCGAGCCGGCGAACGTTTCCGCTACGAACAGCGCACCGACCGGCTGGTGGCACAAGCGACAGTGCCGATCCGCCGCTACCGCTGGCAGGCCTCGACCTCGTTCGGCGCGATTCGCGATCGCATCCAGAGCGACCTGCCGTTCGACGTCTCCAATGAAACGCTCGCCACGGCCGGGATTTTCGCCGGGACGCTCCAGGGGCTGCGCGGATCGCTGTTCTTCAATACCGCGCGCGAGTTCGGCTACTCCGTCTCGCCTGAAAACGGCATTACGGCTCTGGCGAGCGTGGAGAATCTGGCGGGCGCATTCGGCAGCGACGCGTCGTTGCAGCAGTATCGCGGAGACCTGCGCGGCTATCGCGCCGTTCCATTCGGCCGCGGCGCCACGGGACGTCATGTAATAGCAGCACGCGTCGCGGCGGGCCGCAATACCGGCGATTTCGTCCTGCAGCGGGAGTTGCGGGTCGGCGGCACGGGAGCGGGCGAATTCGCCGGCATCGAGACGATCAATTTCCCTGTGCGCGGATATTCGTCCGGCACATTGCGCGGCAGCGACGCGGCTCTCGTGTCGCTCGAATACCGCTTCCCGCTTTACGAAATCGATCGCGGTCCGGGCAACTGGCCGCTCTTCCTCCGCCGTATCTTCGGCGATGTTTTTTACGACACCGGGACGGCGTGGAATCGCAACGCCATCACGCTTCCGGCCATTACGCGCCCGCGCAGCAGCGCGTTCGACGAGCAGAACACGCTCTCGTCCGCCGGCGCAGAGCTTTCGCTCGATCTCGTCGCCGGCTTCGCGTTCCCCATCCGCTACCGCCTCGGCGCCGCGTACCTGCTCGACGGCCCGGACGAAGGCAATGCTGCCGTCTACCTGACGTTCGGCAGCAGTTTCTGAAGCTGCCGCAAGTGACAGCGCCGCCGGATTGGAGCTTTTCTCAGTGGAGCGGCAGGCTCTTAGCCTGCCGGCAGCAAAGACGGTCGGCGGGCTAAGAGCCCGCCGCTCCACTGGAGACGAACGCGCGCTGCGACTACGCGAGCAGCAATTCCAGATCTTCGAGCTCGAGTTTTCGGAGGACGCTGTTGTCTTCGGAGATGATCGATTCGGCGAGCTCTTTTTTGCGCGCCTGGAGGTCGAGGATTTTTTCTTCGACTGTGTCGCGGGCGATGAGGCGATAGGCGACGACCGGCTTCTGGCGGCCGATGCGGTGCGCGCGGTCGATGGCTTGTGCTTCGACCGCGGGGTTCCACCAGGGATCGAGGAGGAAGATGTAGTCGGCGTTCGTCAGATTGAGGCCGAGGCCACCGGCCTTGAGGCTGATGAGAAACAGCGGCGGGCCGTCGGCACTCTGGAATTGCTCGACCAGCGCCTGACGGTCGCGCGTTTTCCCGTCGAGGTACAGATATTCGATCCCCTCTTTTTCGATCGCGCCGCGCACGAGATGCAGAAACGACGTGAATTGGGAGAAGACGAGCGCGCGGTGCCCCGACGCGAGCACGTCGCGCAATTCGTCGAGCAGCAGATCGAGCTTCGCACTCGACGCGTCGCTCCCCGGCTGGATGAGCGCCGGCGCGCAGGCCGCCTGCCGGAGGCGCAGCAGCGCTTCGAGAA
>DASVUA010000034.1:0-2572 GCA_036387295.1 Thermoanaerobaculia bacterium
GACCTGCGTGCTCTGGTCGATCTCACCGATTTCGTCGAGGAAGATGGTCCCGCCGTTTGCCTGCTCGAAACGCCCGATGCGGCGCTCGTGCGCACCGGTAAACGCGCCGCGTTCGTGGCCGAAAAGCTCGCTTTCCAGCAGCGTGGGAGAGAGCGCCGCGCAATGCACCGTGACGAACTTCGCCTTGTTCCGCCGGCTGAGATTGTGGATGGCGTGTGCGGCGAGTTCCTTGCCGGTCCCACTCTCGCCATCGATCAGGACGTTGGCGGATGAGGGCGCGACCTGGCGGATCGTATCCAGCACCTCGCGTAAGGCCGGTGACGCGCCGATGATGTTCTCCAGGCCAAAACGCTCGTCCACTTGCTGGCGCAGCGTCCGGTTTTCCTGCTCGATGCGCCGCGTGCCGAGCGCCCGCGCGATCAGCATTTCGACCTTGTCGAGGTTCAGCGGCTTCGTCACGAAGTCGTATGCGCCTCGCTTCATCGCCTCGACCGCCGTGTCGACCGAGCCGTACGCCGTCATCATGATGCAAATGGGCGGGCGGGGGAGCTTCAGGGCGCGCTCGATGAGCTGCATGCCGTCATCGCCGGCGAGGCGCAGGTCGGTGATCAGCACATCGATCTGCTCGCGCTCGAGCACGTCCATCGCGCCACGGATATCCTCCGCGATGTAGGTGTCGTATTCGTCGTCGAAGAGACGGCGCAACCCGTCACGGGTGTGCTTTTCGTCATCAACGATGAGGATGGTGGCCTGCATGAGGGACGTCGGCTGAGCATCAGGCGACTGGGCAATTCTGGCGCAATCGCTGCATGTCTCAATGGCTGATGTGAAGTTCGCCTGCGCGCCCGCCAAGCCTGTCATCCTGAACCGCGAAGACGGTGAAGGACCTCACAACGGCGGGCGAGGGCGTTCAGCAATGGCGCGTGCGCTTCGGGCCCGCGCTGTTGGAATATGCGAACGCTACGTGCGAGTGGGCGAGGTCCTTCGCCGTCTGCGCGGCTCAGGATGACAACGCGGAGGCTGCCGAGCGCTGGGCTAGTTCTCGCGTCCCCAAAGGAACGCGTCCTCGAATTCCACCCACGCTGCCACCCGCTGCCGCAGTTGCGCAGCGCGTTCCGGCTCGCCTTTCGCGAAGTCGTGTTGCTCGTCGGGATCGAGCCGCAGGTTGAAGAGCGACTCGCGGGCACTCGTGACGTCGTAGATGTATTTCCAATCTCCCTCGCGGACGCCGAAGATATCGCCGCCGGCGATCGCCATGAAGTACGCGCGCTCCTGCCGCGCGGGATCAAACAAGCTGTAGCCCTGCCATTCGCTGTCGGGCACTGCGCCGAGGATGTCGGCTATGGTCGGATTCAGGTCGACGTGTCCGCCGATCGTCGAGACGCGCCGACCTTCAGGGAACAACCGCGGATTCCAGAGCATCAGCGGCACGTGGACTTCCTCTTCGTAAACCGACCACGCGTGGCCGCGTTGGCCATGCGGATCGCCGAACGCCTCGCCGTGATCTCCTGTCACGACGACCAGCGTGTCGTCGGCGATGCCGCGTTCGCGCAACGCCGCAAATAGCCGCGCGAGCTGCGCATCGACGTTCCGCAATAGGCTCAGATAGCGCGTGAGGTCGGCCGCGAACGCCGGCGGCGTGTCGCCGGGAGCCATGTCGGTCGCGGTTGCCCCTGGGCTCAGCAGATACGGGTCGTGCGTCTGATCCGTCCAGACGACGGCGAAGAACGGCTGCTCCGGCTTCTCAGCCATCCAGCCGAGGAGGCGGTCGAACAGGCACCGATCTTCCGCGCCCCAGGAGCTCAGGCGTTCGCAAGCGAGATCCGCGGCACCTTGCACTGTCTCGAATCCGGGTTGCCGCTCGAGCAGCCAGCGTTGGTCGCCCCAGTCCAGGTCGCCGGCCATGAAGTAACCAGTGCGCGCGCCGCGGGCCTGCATCGCTGCGGCGAGCGTCTTCGGGATCGGCCGCGCATCGCCGAGCAACGCGTAGTGCCACGGCAGCCCGGGATAGACGGAGTAATTGATCGGGCGGAATGAAGCGAACGAGAAGCTCGCGTGCGCGTAGATGTTGTCGAAGACGAGCGCGTGCCGGGCCTCCGTGGTGAGCGTGGGCGTGAGGTCGCGCGGGTGGCCATAGAGGCTGAGGTATTTCGTGCCGACCGACTCGAGCACGACCACGACCACGTTCTTCGGCCGCGCGGCCCCTTCCGGCAGCGGGAAGTGCGAGTGCGTCGCGGGTTTACGCGCGGCGAAGGTGCGGAATTCATCCTGATACTCCGGCGGGAACTCTTTCGGGAACCCTGGGCGCCGACCACCACTGAGCCGCAACGCGGTGGTTCGCAGCAGCTCGACGTGTGGGCTGAGCCAGAGGTGCGTGAGCTGTTTATCCTCGGGCCACTTGCGGTGGAATGACCAACCGACCGCGCACCAGACAGCGAGAACGGCGAGTGCGAGGCCGACCCGCCGACGGCTGGCGCGCACCGCCCACGCGATGGTCAGAACGAGGACCGGCGCCGCGATCAACGCGATGCCGATCGGAATGGTGATGCGGTCGAGCACCGAGGAGCGGATC
>DASVUA010000035.1:0-7274 GCA_036387295.1 Thermoanaerobaculia bacterium
GGCGGACGAGCGCGTACTGGCGGCGAACCGCGCCGCGGCGCGCATGTATGGCTTCGATGAAGACGAGCTGGTCGGACGATCGATGCTCGAGCTTTCGACGAACGTGGAGGCCGGCCGCCGCAAAGTGGAAGAGACGCTGAGCAGCGCCGAGCGCGTGGAGTTCGAGTCGGTGCAGCGGCGCCGCGACGGGACGGAACTGATCGTCGACGTGCGCGCCTCGGTCGTCGAGTATGACGGACGCCCGGTTCTGCTCAGCGTCAATCGCGACGTCACCGAGCGGCGCCGCGCCGACGAGCGTCTGCGCGAAAGCGAAGAGCGCTTCCGTCTCATTGCGCAGGTCGCAACCGACGTACTGTGGGATTGGGATCTGCGCGCCGAGTGGATCTGGTTCAGCTCCGGTTTCACAACGGAGTTCGGACATCCGCGCGATGAACGGGGCGGCGCGACGTCGTCGCAATGGGAGAGCCTCATTCATCCGGAGGATTGCGAGCGCATCTCCTCCTCGGTGCGTCAGGCTCTCGGCTCCAATGCGACGGAATGGGCCGGCGAATACCGGTTCCGCCGCGCCGACGGAACGTACGCACTGGTGCGCGACACCGCCTACATCATTCGCGACGCGGGCGGCGCGCCGGTGCGATTCGTCGGTGCGATCACCGATCTCACCGAAGAACGGCGGCTCGCCGAACAGCTCGAGCGCGCACAGCGCGTCAACAGCCTCGGACGCGTGGCCGCTTCGATCGCGCACGAGTTCAACAACGTCCTCATGGGCATTCAGCCGCACGTCGAAGTCATGCGGCGCCGCAACGACCCCGCGACGGTCGCAACGGCGATCGAGCACATCGGGAAATCGGTGCGGCGCGGCAAGCAGGTGACCGAAGACCTCCTTCAGTTCACCCGCGCGATCAAGCCGACGCTCACCGACGTCGACATCTACGAGCTGCTCGACCGCTGGCGGCACGAGGCCGCGGCGACTCTCGACGCGGGGATCGCACTCGAGCTCGACGCGGAGGCCGTGCGCGGCGTGCGCATCAAAGGCGATCCGGCCAAGCTCGCACAGGTGCTGACGAACCTCGCCACGAATGCGCGTCAGGCGATGCCGTCCGGCGGGCGTCTCCGCATCGAGGCGCACCTCGTCACCGAAGGCGATGCCGACCGCCTGCTCATCGACGTCATCGACGACGGTTGCGGCATGCCGGCCGAGCAGCTCGCGCGGGCATTCGATCCGCTCTACACGACGCGGAAGGGGAGCGCCGGCCTCGGCTTGCCGATCAGCCTGCAGATCATCACCGCGCACGGCGGCGACATTGGTGTCGAAAGCACGCCGGGCGGCGGAACGACGTTCCGCATCAAGCTGCCGGTCTCGAGAAAGGCGATGCAGGACGCGGCCGGCGCCGAGAAGCCTCATTTCAGTTTACGGCGCGTGCTGCTCGTCGAGGACGAGATCGCCGTCGCGACCGGGCTGCAGTGGCTGCTCGAAACGGAAGGCGTGTCGGTCGACATCGTGCACACGGGCGGCGAGGCGGTGGGGCGGATCGAGGCGCAGACGCCCGACGTCGTGATCCTCGATGTCGGCCTGCCGGACGTCGACGGAACCGAAGTGTTCGCGGCGATCCGGCAGCGGTGGCCGGAACTGCCGGTCTTGTTCTCGTCAGGTCATGCGGGAGCCGAAGCGATCGAGGGGTTGCTCGACACGTCGCGCACCGCGTTTCTGCTCAAACCGTACGAGTTGCCTACGCTGCGTGAAGCGTTGCGGCAATTGCTGGGAGAGTAGGGAGCTGCGCAGCAGCCGCGAGTTCAGGGCAGGCGCGTTTCGGTGGGGTGAATCGCGGATGACTTCGCACCAGCGTCGCGGCGGCAGCGGCCGGTCGCGTGGTAGAAGATGTCATCCACGGAGACGCCTGCGAAAAGGCAATCGCAGTTGTCGCACTCGACGAGATCGGTCGCTGGTGTCATCGGGTTTCTCCTCCTTCCCGGTCTGCAAAGTTGTTGCCGGTTTTTAACTCCGGTTCCAGCAGTTCGAGCACGAGGTTGAGGGCCGTGGCGATCTGATCCGCGTCGGCGGGATTGAAGCCGCCGATGTAGAAAAGCTGATCCTGGCGGTTCCGGAAGAACATCATTCCTCCCGCGCCGCCTCCGCCGTCGGTTTCGAAACTACCGCCGCGGTAGCGAGCCAGCACCCGCCGCAACCGCGCACTCTTTGCCTTCCGCTCCGACACCGAAGCGACGATACGCGCGCTTCGGACGGTCGCGCAGAGTCTCTACCGGCGGTGGCGTTTTGTGCAGTTTCTTACCCCGATTCTGCCGATCCTGCACAGTCGCTCCACGTCCGATGGACGGTCGAAAATCGCCGGAGCGCTAGAATGCGTCCATGCCCGAGCGTGTCAGTTTCATCCGCCACAAATCCACGGAAATTCTGATGATCGACTGGTCGAACGCCACGGCGGACGAGATTCTCACCGCGATCGAAGAGGCGAAGAAGAAGATCGCGTCGCGTCCGGAGAAATCCGTACGCACGCTGACGAACGTGACGAACGCGCGCGCCGATCGCCGCGTCACCGAAGCGTTGAAGGAGTACGTCGCGCACAACAAGCCTTTCGTGCTGGCGGGCGCGGTGGTGGGGTTGAACGATCTGAAGACGATCCTCTTCAACTTCGTGAACCGTGCGACCGGCCGCACTCTGCGCGCGATGGATTCGGTCGATCAGGCGAAAGAGTGGCTGATCTCGGCGCACACGTGACGCCGCCGCGCCGCTAGCCGATCACATCGCGAATCGCGCCGAGCAGCGCGTTGCTTTCGTATGGCTTGAGCAGGAACGCGACGTTCGGCCGCTCGAGCAGTTCCTCGAGCTTCCCGCGATCGCCGTGGCCGGTCGAAAAGACGACCGGGAGCTCGGGATGCTCGGCGGCGAGAAGGGCATACACCTGCGTGCCGTCCATGTCCGGCAGCCCGACGTCGAGGACGACCACGTCCGGACAGCGCGCCGCGACCTGGCGCAACGCGTCCTCGCCGGTCTCGGCGACGTCGACGACCAGTCCTTCCATCTCGAGCAGCGTGACGAGGCCGGCGGCAACGGTCGGATCATCTTCGACGAGCAGCACGCGATGCGCGGTCATGGCCTCGGCGGCGATCGTCGCGATTTCAGTCTCGGGACGAGGCGTGCCGTCCGCGACGAGCGGCAGGAAGACGTGGAACGTCGTGCCGGCGCCGAGCGTGCTGTCGACGAAGATCTCGCCGCCGTGACGTTGCACCACCTGGTGCGTGACCGGAAGTCCGAGGCCGGTGCCGTTTTGCTTGGTGGTGAAGAGCGGCTCGAAAATCCGCCGCTGCGTTTCCACGCTCATGCCGCCGCCGGTGTCGCGCACGATCACGTGCGCGAACCGCTCCGGACTCTCGACCGCGAACGGCAGCTTCGCATTCGGTTTCTCGCGCCGCACCTCGATCGAGAAGGCGCCGCCGTCCGGCATCGCGTCGCGTGCGTTGAGGATCAGGTTCGTGAAGATCTGCTGCAGCTGGCTCGGGTCGCCGTCGATGTAGAGGCCTCGCTCGACGTGAGACGCGATGCTGCATCCGTGCGGCATGAGCGAGCGCGCTTCGACCGTCACGTTCTCGATCCACGGCGCCACGTCGATGGCGACGCGGACCGGTTGCGCCGGCTGCGTGAACCGGAGGATGTCCTGCGTGATCCGCTTGCCGCGCACGACGGCGCGCGCGATCTGGTCGAGCGAGCTCTCGACGTTGCGCTGGCGGCGGACGAGCTCGACGAACGGCGAGATGCCCATCAGCACGTTGTTGAACTCGTGCGCGATCGTCGCGGCGAGCCGGCCGAGGCTCGAGAGACGGTCGGCCTGTTCGAGCTTCGCCTCGAGCTTGATGCGGTCGGTGATGTCGCTGAAGCTGATGACGACGCCGATGCGCACACCGGCGTCGATGATCGGCGCGGCGGAGTACTCGACCGGGAACGTCGTTCCGTCGGCGCGCCAGAACGTGCCGTGAGACATGGCGCGCACTTCGCCGCTGCGGGCGACGGCGACGATCTGCCCGATCGCGGCGCGCTCGTCGCCGTTGATCAGCGTTTGCAGCGTCGCGCCGCGCATCTCGTCCTGCGTGCGGCCGAGCATTTCGGCCGCGGCGCGGTTGGTGAGCGTGCAGCGTCCCGCGAGATCGACGGTGATGATGCCTTCCACGGTCGACTCGAGCAGCAACTGCAGGTTGCGCGTGACGCGGTGACGCTCGCGCTCGACGCGGCGTGCTTCCGTGACGTCGCGCGCGAAGCCGTAGACGGCGGCGGTGCGGCCGTTTTCGACTTTCGGAAACGAGGTCACGTCGAGCGTCAGCACACCGTGGCGGCCGAGCACGCGAAAGACGGCGGAGACCGATTCCTGCTGCCCGACGACGCTGGCGAAGCGATCGAACGTGAACGCTTCCTCCGGATGCAGGAGGTCGGTGAACGGCCGGCCGAGCCAGTCGGCGGCCGGCCAGCCGGTGATGTTCGTGAAGGCGGCGTTGAGCGACGTGAGCATGCCGTCGGTGGAGAGGGTGAAGATGATCTCCGAGGCGCCTTCGATGACTTCGCGATTGCGCTCTTCCGAGGCCGCGAGAGCGCGCCGCGCCCGCTCGCGCTCCATCGAATCGGCGAGGATGTTCGCGGCCGACTGCAGAAACTCGATGTCGGGATCGCTGAACGCGCGCGGCCGTTTCGAATGCGCGGTCAATGCGCCGAACCTTCCGGTCGTGCTCGCGACCGGCACCGCGATTCCTCCGGCGATCGAGCCCGCGGCCGCGCGGTCGTGTTCGAACACGACCGGGACGTTGCGGTCGACGGCGTCGAAGATGGCGGAATCGCGCCCGGGACGAATGTCCATCTCGGCGGCCGGAGCCCAGCAGCGGCCGGCGCGGTAGCGCAGCGTCTGCGTTTCTTCGTCGAGCTCGAAAAAGACGGCGTGCTCGATTTCGAGCACGTCCGCCACGATCTTGCACGCCACTTCGATGGCGTCATCGACGGATTTCAGCGCGATCCGGCTCAACTCCGCGATCGCGCTCTGCTGTGCGGCGTGGAGCACGAGCTGCTGATCGACGCGATCGCGCTCGAGGGCTTGAGCGAGGATGCTGGCGATCGAACGGAGAAAATCGACGTCGCCTTGCGCGAACTGTCTCGGCTGCCGCGCGAGCGCGCTCAGCACACCCCACGGCGCGGTGCTCACGGTACTGATCGGCACGGCGATTCCGCTGACGACGTGGTGCTCGAGCAGAAACGGTGAGGCGGCGAAGCGCGTCTCGCGCCGCAGGTCGTTCACCACCACCGGCGCGCCGGTCGCGACGGCGAACGTCGCATGCGCGGCGGTGGCGGCGTCGAGCACGCGGCCGTGCTCGATGAGTGTTCCCCAGCCGCTGCCGCCGACGATGCGAAAGGTCTCGTTTTCTTTCCGGAGGACGGTGCCGAAGTCGACGTCGATCAGCCGCGTCACGGCGTCGGCCACCGCGGCGATGAGCGAATCGACCGGCTCGCCGCTCAGCGCTGCATGTCCGAGGTTCGCGATGACGACCTGCTGGACATTGCGGCGCTGCAGCTCTTCCTCCTGCTTGCGCGCTTCGGTGACGTCCTGCACCACGCCGACGATCTTCAGCGCCCGCCCGTCGTCGCCGTGAATGAACCTGCCGCGATCCTGCACGATGCGGACGTCGCCGTTCGGGTGCACGATCCGGTATTCGTCGACGAACGGCTCCGACGACGTGAGCACCAGTGCTCGCGAGCGATGCACCTGCTCGCGATCGTCAGGGTGGATGCGCGCGTCGAGCAGGGTCACGTCAGGCGTTCCCGGCTCGTACCCGAAAATGCGGAACAGTCCGGCCGACCAGGCGCGCCGGCCGGTCGTGAGGTCGAGCTCATAGCTCCCCATGTGGGCCATGCGCTGCGCTTCTTCGAGCTGTTCGCGGTACGAGCGCAGCTCGACGTCGCGCTGCTTCTGCGCGGTCACGTCTTCGATCAGCCAGACGAGCTGCTCGACCTCCAGCACGTCGCTCGTGATCGGCGCGACCGACACTGAGGTCCAGACCACTTCGCCGTTGCTGCGCGTGAAGCGCTGTTCGCAACGATTCGGCTGCCCGGCCGTGGCCTGCACCGCGGTCGTGAAGTCGGACATCCGGCGCCCGATGACCTCGTGCGCGGGGCGGCCGACGATGGCGGTGAATCGTTCGTTGACGGCGAGCAGCGTTCCTTCCGGCGTGCTGACGGCAACGCCGACCGGTGCGTGGTCGAAGATGCGGCGGTAGCGTTCTTCGGAGCGCCGCAGCGCGGTGAAGAGAGAGCGCCGTTCTTCACGCAGCTGCACGTCGCGCAGTTCGCGCTCGATCGCCGGCGGGAGGCGCGCCAGCCGGTCTTTGCTGACGTAGTCGTTCGCGCCGGCGCGGATCATGTCCACCGCCCGCTCTTCGCCGAGCGTTCCGGAGACGACGATGAACGGAACTTCACGGTCGACCTCGCGGACGTAACGGAGGACGTCGCGCCCGGTGATGCTGCCGAGGTCGTAGTCGCAGATGATCGCCGACCAGGAGCTCTGTTCGAGCGCAGCCGCAACCTGCGCGATCGTCTCGACACGCTCGTGCGTCACCTCGAAGCCGAAGCGACGAAGTTCGACGACGGCCAGTTCGACGTCGTATGGGTTGTCCTCGACGAACAGAAGTCTCATGGATTACGGGCGTGCGGGAGCGAGGGCGAAGCGTAGCCCTCTTTGCGACTTACTGACGTAACAATACCGAGACGGAAGAGCTTCCTGCCATCAGACGACTTCCCCAGGCCGTGCAGGACGTTTCCTACAACGGCGGTGCTCGCCGCGGCGCGTCAGATCAGATTCGCGCGAATGGCGTACGCGACGATGTCGGCGTTGCCGTGGAAGCCGGTCTTCTCGAGGATGCGGGCGCGGTAGGTGCTGGCGGTCTTGATGCTGAGGCTGAGAGCGGTGGCGATCTCGGTCATCGTCCGGCCGGATGCGATGAGCCGAAAAACCTCGAATTCGCGCGGCGAGAGGAGTTGATGCGGTTCTTTGTCGGACGGTTTGAGCAGTTCGGCAGCCATCTGTTCGGTGACGGCGGCGCTGACCCACGTGCGTCCGGCGGCGACGCGCTCGATGGCATCGAGGATCTCATCGGCGGTGCTGTCTTTCTGGACGTATCCGCGTGCGCCGGCGCGGAGGCAGTGCAGCGCGAACTGCTCTTCCGGTTGTGAGGCGAGGATCAGCACAGGCACCGCGGGGTGCTCGCGCCGGATCTGCGCGAGC
>DASVUA010000036.1:0-8666 GCA_036387295.1 Thermoanaerobaculia bacterium
CGTCGGTGCCCGTTCCCGCCTGTCCAGATCCGGCGATCGTGGAGACGATGCCGTTCTCGATTTTGCGAACGCGATGGTTGCGCGTATCCGCGATGTACAGGACGCCTGCGGGCGAGGCGGCGATCGCTTCCGGTTCGGCGAAGCGCGCGGCGTGTGCCGCACCATCCGCGAAGCCGTCACGGCCGGTTCCCGCGAAGGTCGTTACGGTGCCATCGGTCGTCACACGGCGAATGACGTTGTTCTTCGTGTCGGCCACATAGATCGCACCGCTGCCGTCGATCGCGATGCCGCCCGGTTCCTTCAGCTCGGCCGCGCCTCCCCGACCATCCTTGAGCCCCGGCCTGCCGGAGCCGGCGAGCGTCGTGACGGTGCCAGTGAGCGACACGCGGCGAATCGCATGGTTCGCGCTGTCGGCGACGTAGAGGACGTTCTGCGCCGCGTCGAGCACGAGGCCGCGCGGCGCCTTGAATTGCGCGCTCTGCCCGTCACCGTCTCGCAGTCCCGGCACGCCCGATCCGGCAAGGATCGACACGGCGCCATTCGGCTGAATGATCTTCAGCTGGTGGTTCTTCGTGTCCGTGACATACGCGATGCCTGTCCGTGTGTCGACGGCGACGCCTTCGGGATTGCGGAGGCCGCGCGCGATCGTCCGTACGTCGCGAAAGAGAGGCGCCGTTGCGGAAGTGCCGCCGCTGTGGAGAACAGCACTGACACCGAATACGACGATGAGGGCCGCGCAGATGCGCCGATAGGACATGGAAGTCTCCTGCTGACGGACGCTCTCTCTCGCATCCTGCCGTGGATTTCGGTGGTTGGAACGGGTGCTCGAATGGACTTGGTTCCGGCAGCATACGACGGAAGGGCGTCCTTCCGTTCTGGAGAACTTCCGGAATGACCGCGTCGGCAGAAGTGTGTCCGCACACGTCAGGTCAGCGCGGCAAAGCCATTCCGGTCGTGACGCGCGAACCGGTCGCGCGGGTCTCCTCGATCTACCAAAGAAGCTAACGGAGTTGCGCTCGCGTCGTATGAGGTGTGGGAGACGCAAGCCGCGAATCTCGACTCGCCACGGATTCCAGAGCACCGCGTCTAGAATGCGCACGCCGACGCAACCCTCGGCTCATCCTTACGTAGAACGCCCTGTTTGGAGGAATGTTCAATGACCGCAGTTCGACGCTTGATCTTCACCATCGCGCCATCGCTGATCGCGGTGACGCTGTTCGCGCAGCAGACGACGCCGAGGCAGACGACGCCACGCGCGACGGAGAGCGTCACCGCCGAGACCGATCAGGACGTAACGAATCCGCGCGCCCTGCAGCTCTCGCTCGACGCGGCGATCCGCACTTCGATGGAGCGCAACCTCGGCGTGCAGTTGCAGGAATTCGAATACCGCGAAGCGAGCCACAGCCTCCGCTCGCAGTACGGCATCTACGACGCGCTCGCCACCGCCGACATCCGCGAACAGAGCCGGCAATCGCCGGTCACCTCGTCCATCCAGGCGAATGCGAGCCGCGAGCTGAGCGTCGACCTCGGCGTCGCGCAGAACCTGCCGACCGGCGGCTCCTACGGCTTCTCGTTCAATAACGCGCGCAGCGTCAGCGCGGGCGGACCGCAGACCGTCACGCCGGCGTACACGCCGAACGTCGGCTTCCGCTTCAACCAGCCGCTCCTGCGCGACTTCGGCATGGACATCAACCGCCGCTTCATCACCATCGCGCGCAACACGCTCGGCATCAGCGCCGAAACGTTCCGCAGCCAGTTGATGGATACGGCGGTCAGCGTCGAGCAGGCGTACCTCAATCTCGTCTATGCACGCCGCGCCGTCGAAGTGGTGAAGCAGTCGCTGTTCCTCGCACGCGATCAGGCGCGCATCACGCAGATCCGGATCGACGTCGGTGCGTCCGCACCGCTCGACATCCTTCAGCCTCGCGTCACCATCGCCACCTCGGAAGAACAGCTCATCATCGCCGCGGCGAACGTCCGTTCCGCCGAAGACCAGTTGCGGCAGTTGCTCAACCTCGCGCCGGAAGAGTGGGATCGCCCGATCATCCCGACCGACGACGTCGCGTACACCCCGATGACGATCAACGTCGATGACGCGGTACGCCGCGCCATCGAGCTGCGACCCGAAGTACGCCAGGATCGGCTCGCGACCGACACCCGCCGCATGCAGTACCTCTTCGCCCGCAATCAGACGCTCCCGCAGGTCGACCTCAACGCCAACTACGGCTTCGCCGGCGTCGCCGGAAGCGTGCTTGCGCGCGATCCGAACACGGGCGAGATCGTCATCGGCGATCGCATTC
Source organism: Thermoanaerobaculia bacterium (assembly GCA_036387295.1). GTDB lineage: Bacteria > Acidobacteriota > Thermoanaerobaculia > Gp7-AA8 > Gp7-AA8 > QHVT01. The sequence goes on from DASVUA010000036.1 coordinate 2,301, forward strand.
CGTACGGCCGCGGCCTGCGCCAGATCGTCGAGGGCGACTTCCCCTCATGGTCAGTCGGCGTGAACGTCAGCGTGCCGATCACCAACATCGGCGCCCGCGCCGAAGCACGCCGCGCCGAGCTCGATCTCCAGCAGTCGCGCGTCACCGAACAGCAGACCCGCCAGATCATCGCCGTCGACGTGCGTCAGGCCGTGCGCGACGTCGACACCGCCTCGCGCACGATCGTCGCCACGCGTGCCGCACGCGACGCCGCCGAGCGCAACGTCGAAGCGGAACGCCGCCGCTACGAGAACGGCATGACCACCAACTTCCAGGTGCTCGAAGTGCAGCAGCAGTTGTCCGACGCGCGCGTCCGCGAGCTGCAGGCGCTGGTCGGCTACAACCAGGCGGTGGCGCGCTATCACCGCGCCGTCGGCGACGTGCTCGAAGTGCGCAACATCAGCGTCGACGTGCCGGAGCTCGCGCAGGAGCCGCGCATCTTCAGCGGCCTCGATCGCTACAACTGGCTGAACTACGGAAGCCGCGTCGACGACGATGCTGACGGAGACAGCGGAGATGCAACGCGGAATGACGATGGGGATCACTGAGCCGCAGGTCCCGCTTCCGGCAGCCGCGGCGCGGAAGAAGAACGTATTCGAACGAATCGCGGGGGTGCTGTTCGCCCCCGCGGAAGCATTTGGCGAGATCGCACGCCGGCCCGACATCTTCGCGCCGATGCTGATCGTGCTCGCGCTCGGATTCGCGGCGACGCTGCTGATCGTGCCGAAGCTCGATCTCGACGCGATGTTCGAGGCGCAGTCGGCGCAGATCCGCAAGCAGAATCCCGACATCGCCGACGCTGACCTCGAGCGGATCGTCAAATGGGGAGCGGCCAGCGCGAAGATGTTCATGTACATCTCGCCGCTGCTGATGGCGCTCTGGTGGGCGCTCATGGCCGCGGTGCTGCTGTTCGCGTTTCGTCTCCTCGGGGGAGAGGGGACGTTCCGGCAGGCGTTGTCGGCGACGATTTACGCCTGGCTGCCGATGACCATCGCCGGCATCATCACCGCCGTCGTCGTGCTGGCGCGCGGTTCGTTCGATCCGACCACCGCCGCGACCATCGTGAAATCGAATCCGGCATTTCTCACGACGCCAACCGAGCAGCCGGTGCTCTTTACGTTGCTGTCCTCGCTCGATCTTTTTTCGGCGTGGACACTGATCCTTCTGACCTTCGGCTTTGCGTCGCTTTCGAAGCTGCCGAAAGCGCGTGCGGCCGGCATCGTGATCACGCTCTGGATCATGATGGTGCTCGTGAAGGTCGGCTTCGCCGCGATGAGCGCGGCGCGCATGTCTGCATAACCCGGAAGCGCGCCGGTCGTATTGAACAAGGAATGAGTGCTCTGCCTGTGCCCGAAATCGCCCACCTGATTGAAATGCGCGAACTGACGCGCGTCTACGACCTCGGCCCGCAGCAGATCTTCGCGCTGCGCGGCGTGAACCTCATCATCGAGCCGGGAGAGTACGTCGCGATCATGGGCCCGTCGGGCTCCGGCAAATCGACGCTCATGAACGTCATCGGCTGCCTCGACACGCCGAGCTCCGGCTCGTATCTGCTCGACGGCGTGCCGGTCGAGACGCTCAACGACGACGAGCTCGCCGCGATCCGGAATCGCAAGATCGGCTTCGTGTTCCAGACCTTCAATCTGCTCGCGCGCACCACCGCATTGCAGAACGTCGAGCTGCCGCTCGTCTACGCGAAGGTATCGCGCACCGAACGGCGCCAGCTCGCCGAAGAAGCACTCATCGCGGTCGGCCTCAAAGACCGGATGGGACACCAGCCGAACGAGCTCTCCGGCGGCCAGCGCCAGCGCGTCGCCATCGCACGCGCGCTGGTCAACAAGCCGTCGCTGCTGCTCGCTGACGAGCCGACCGGCAACCTCGACTCACAGACCGGCCGCGAGATCCTCGACCTCTTCCAGGAGCTTCACTCGCGCGGCAATTCGATCATCATGGTCACGCACGAGGACGACGTCGCGCAGGAAGCGAAGCGGGTAATCATGATTCGCGACGGCCGCGTCAAAACGGACTGATCCGGCGCCTTTTCGAAGCTTGCAATAACCAATCGTCCGGCCGCGTCCGCCGTGGCCGCTTTCCCCTTGCGTATTCACAGGTTTGGCGAAATGAACCATGCGACAGAAGTGGTTACGTCGGTCGTGCTCAGCCGAAAATTAGCTCTTCTCGTTGCGCTCGCCATCACTGCTGCGTCGACTGTGACTGCCGCGGAGAAAATGCCGCTGTCGCAGGTGCACAAGGGGATGAAAGGCTACGGCCTCACCGTCTTCGAAGGAAACGCGGTCGAGAAGTTCGACGTCGAGATCCTCGGCGTGCTGAACAATGTGGGGCCGGACCAGAATCTCATCCTCGCCAAGGTTGATCATCCGGTCATCGCGCGTGCAGGCGTGATCGCCGGCATGAGCGGCTCGCCGATCTTCATCGACGGCAAGGTGATCGGCGCGCTCGCCTACGCCTGGCAATTCGCGAAAGAGCCGGTGGCCGGCATCACACCGATCGACGAAATGCTGCGCATCTCCTCGCGTGTCTCACCCGCGGGAGCCTCTCCGGCCGGCGCCGCGCCACGCATGAACGCGATCGAAATGCTGAGCGCGTTCGCGAAATCGAATCCTGAAGCGGCGTTCAAGAAACTCCTCGAAACGACGGCGACGCCGGTCAGCACGCTCAGCGGCGCGCGCCGCATCGCGATGCCGATGTCGCTTTCGAGCTTCACGTCCGAAACGGTGCAGCGTTTCTCTCCGCACCTCGAGCAGCTCGGGTTCGTCGCCGTTCCGGCTGGTGCCGGCTCGTCGTCGACGACAGCGAAGAACGCGAAGACGACGTTCGCCCTCGGCGATCCGATCGGCGCGGTGCTGCTCAGCGGCGACTTCAACGTCGCGGCAAGCGGAACCGTCTCGTACGTCGATGGCAACAACATCTATGCGTTCGGTCACCCGTTCCTCGACATGGGTGAGATCAACTTCCCGATGGCGACCTCGGAAGTCGTGACGGTCCTGCCCAGCGTCGCGAGCTCGTTCAAGTTCTCGAACACCGGCCCCGTCGTCGGCGTCCTCCGCCAGGATCGCGCGGCCGGCATCATGGGTGTCCTCGGCGAGAAGCCGGCGATGATTCCGATCGAAGTGACTCTCACCGGATCGGGTGCGCCGCAGACGTTCCGTCTCGAGGCCGTCCGTCACTCGACACTCACGCCGATGATGCTCGCGATGGTGGCCGACTCGGTCGTCTCCAACGCGCAGAAAGCGGCCGGCGAGCGTACGGTGCTCATGGAGTCGGAGATCCGGATCAAAGGCCTCGAGCCGATCCGCCTTCGTGAAGGATGGGCAGGGCAGCAGGCGCGCCAGTCGATTCCGCAGTACCTCGCCGTCATCGCCGGCTATCTGATGTCGAACGAGTTCCGTCCGACGGAGATCGAAAGCGTCAAGATCAACCTGCGCCACGATGACGACCTTCGCATCGCGAAACTGATGGAAGCGTCGCTCGTCACGCCGGCGAAAGGCCGCATCAGCGCCGGCGACACCGTGCAGGTCCGCACCGTCCTCAAGCCGTTCCGCGGCGAACCGTTCGTCGAGATGTTCGACATCCGCATTCCGGACGATCAGCCGCTCGGCAGCGCTTACCTCCTCGTCGGCAGCGGTTCGGTCATGAATTCGATCGACTTCACGCTCGTGCCGCCCGATCCGCGCACGCTCGAGCAGGTCGTGAGCGTGCTGCAGCGTCTCCGTCCGGCCACCGATCTCACGGTCGGTCTTTATTCGACCGGCGAGGGCGCGGTCACCTCGGGTGTGTATCTCCCGAACCTGCCGCCGTCGATGCGCGCGGTCGTCACCGGCGACACATCGAATGGTGCGCAGGCTCAGGTCAAGTACCATCCCGCCGGCCAGAGCGCGAAGGCGCTCGGCTACATCGTCGACGGCGCGCTCAAGATCGACGTCGATGTGCAACCTGCAATCTGAACTTTGTCACGGTTTCGGTGGAGCGGCGGGCCTTGAGCCCGCCGACAATGCACGGCGGGCTTCGAGCCCGCCGCTTCACGTTTAGAAAGGGATTTTCATGCGCCGACTGCTTTATCTCACCTCGGCTCTTCTCATCGCAGTGAACTCATTCGCCGTCGTGCCGCAGTTCTGGCGCGTCGGTGCGGCCGAGGAGTTTCTGGCCGGGGAACTGGAAGGGTTTGCCGTCACCTCGCGCGGGGAGCTGCGTGTCGCTCCCGCGATGAAGAAGATCGCCACGTTCACCGATCCATTCGTTCTCTCGCAGACCACCGCCCCGAACGGCGATCGCTTCTTCGGCACCGGCAACGACGGCAAGATCTATCGCCTCCGCGGCGAGAAACTCGAAGTCCTCTACACGGCGCCCGAGCCCGAGATCTACGCGCTCACATTCATCAACGGCGCGCTTCTGGCCGGCAGTTCGCCGAACGGGAAGATCTATCGCATCGATCCGAACAGCGGCGCGCAGAGCGTGCTCTTCGACCCGCAGCAGGCCTACATCTGGTCCTTCGCGCAATCGGGAAACGACCTCCTCGTCGCCACCGGTGTGGAAGGAAAGCTGTTCCGCGTGACGCCGAGCGGGCAGGGGAGCGTGCTGTACGACGCCACCGACACGCACATCCGCTCGATCGGCGTGCGCGACGACGGCAGCATCCTCGCGGGTGCGTCGGGAAAAGGGCGCATCTACCAGATCGCGCGCGATGGCGCCGCGATCGCGCTGTTCGATTCGCCCCTCAATGAAATCTCGTCGATCTACGTCGACGCGAACGGCACCGGCTGGGCGTCGGGCGTGAGCAACGTCCTTCCTGCCTCCGCGCCTGCAAAGACGCAGGCGAAGCCGGCGCAGGGACAGACGCAGCAACAGACGGGAGGCGCATCCGGCGAGGCCGGCAAGGCGGAGGGACAGTCCGCCGGCACGGTCGAAGTCGCGTTCTCGTTCGACGACAGCGGCGCCAACGCGGCCGCGCAGAGCGGTGCGTCCGAGGTCTACCGCATCGATCCGGACGGCTTCGTCGATACCGTCAGAAAGTTTGATCGCGAGATGGTGTACGGCGTCAGCGGAGGCAGCAACGGCGCGGTGCTTCTCGCCACCGGTCCCAACGGCCGTGTTTACGAGATGCGCGGCGGCGAAGTCGCGCTGCTCGGCGCAGTTCCGGAAAAGCAGATCGTTTCGATCTCCGGCTCCGGCAGCACCGCACTGATCACCACCACGAACGCAGGCGCCGTCTACCGGATGGAAAGCGGCACTGCCGCCGCTCCGCAATTCACCTCCGCCGCCAAAGACGCCGAGCGGTTTTCGCGCTTCGGCAACTACCGCATCGAAGGACGCAACCTCAACGCCGGCAACATCGCCATCGCGTTTCGCAGCGGCAACACACGCACGCCCGACGCAACCTGGAGCGGCTGGAGCACGCCGCAGTCGACGCTCGAAGGCAACGTCGCGTCGCCCGCGGCGCGCTACGTCCAGTGGCGGCTCACCATGCCCAAACCGGCCTCCGATGCGACGGTCGATACCGTGACGCTCGCGTACATGAACCGCAACATCGCGCCGGAGATCGAAGCCCTCGGCGTGCAGGATCCCGCGGTCGTCTTCATCAGCTCCGCCTATCCGTCCGCGCCGCAGGTCGTCGAAGCGACGAACCCCGACGAATACGGCATCTTCAGCAGCCTCGACTCCCCGCGCGACCGCACGCCGGCCGAGCAGGGAAAGCGGATGTTCCGTAAAGGATTCCGCACGGTTTCCTGGCGCGCCAGCGACGACAACGGCGACTCGCTTCGCTACATGCTGTCGTTCCGGATGAAAGGCACCGAGTCGTGGCTGCGGCTGCGCGAGAACATCGAAGAGACGCAGATGAACTTCGACACCTCGCAGTTGCCCGACGGCGTTTACGAGCTGCGTCTCACGGTGACCGACGCCGCCGACAACGCTGACAGGCCGTTGACCGACATGCGGGAAGGCGTCGAGTTTCTGGTCGACAACACCGCGCCGCAGGTCAGCGTCTCGAAGAACGGCAACGCCGTCGCGGTGCGGATCACCGACACCGCGTCGCCGGTCGGACGCGTCGAATATTCGGCCGACGCCGAAAAATGGGTGCGCATCACGCCGGTCGACGGCATCGCCGATTCACGCGACGAAACGTTTCGCCTCGACGCCAACACGATCAACGGCAAGTTCGTAATCGTCCGCGCCGTCGACGCCCAGTACAACGTCACGACCCAGAACGTAAACGTGCGATGAGTCCCGTCTGGGCATCGGTTCAGTGGAGCGGCGGGCTCTTAGCCCGCCGGGTTCTTCGCGCCCGCCGGCGGGCGGAGAGCCCGCCGC
>DASVUA010000037.1:0-9937 GCA_036387295.1 Thermoanaerobaculia bacterium
CGGCGGGCTAAAGCCCGCCGCTCCACCAAACATCGGTGCGATGAACGACCAACCACCACACATCCTGCTGCTTACGCGGAGACGTCGCGGAGCCAGGTGCCGGTCGTGGTTTCGTCGGCCACTCGGACGCAGTTGCGGCCGGTGTGTTTTGCGGCGTAGAGGGCGCGGTCGGCGTTGGCGACCAGGCCCTCGGCGGTGACGCCGGCGTGGGGGATCATGGCGGCGACGCCGCAGCTTGCGGTGACGCGGCGGTGGGTGCCGTTGCCGTAGGGGACGCCGAGGCGCTCGATGCCGTCGCGCAATGTTTCGGCGACGCGGATCGCGACATCGGCGTCGACGCCGGGGAGGAGAATCGCGAACTCCTCGCCGCCGTATCGCGCCACGATCTCGCCGCTGCGGCGGATCGTCTCGGCCAGGAACGCGCCGACGCGGCGGAGGCAATCGTCGCCGGCCGGATGCCCGCGGCGGTCGTTCAGCTCTTTGAAGTGATCGAGGTCGAGCAGGATCAATGCGACCGGCTGCTCATGTCTCCGCGCGCGGTTCCATTCGTCGGTCAGCGCGCGGTCGAACGAACGGCGATTGGCGATGCCGGTGAGCTCATCCTCGAGCGACAACGCTTCGAGCTGCACGTTTGCCGCTTCGAGCAACTGCACGGCTTGCTGCAGCTCCGCTGTCTTCGCCGCGACGGTGGCGCGGAGACGTTCGGCCTGCCTGCGCAGCGTGCGGGTGCGCATGCGGATGAGCGCGAGCACAGCGCCGGCCGCGAGCAGCAGCCAGAGCGCCATTGCGAGCTTCGTGCGGTACCACGGCGGCAGTACGGAGAACGACCAGCGCGTTTCGGCGCTCGCCGTGACGGCAGGGCCGCGCGCCCGCAGCCGGAACGTGTAATCGTTCGCTTCCAGCGTCGTGTAATCGATGAACGGTTCGCTGCTCCATTCGCTCCAGCGCGTGTCGATCGGATCGAGCCGGTACTGATACGAAATGCCGGGGCGGTACGACACCGGTGCGAACTCGATGCGGACGCGGCCGAAGTTGTGTTGCAGCCGGATCGCATCGCCCGACAGTAGACGGTTCTCGCCGGCGACGACGCGCCGGATGAGCGGCGCAGCCTGCGGCGCGACATTGGCGGGAGCGGCGAGCTGCTCGTAGCGGAACAGACCTTTGTCCGACGCGAACCAGACCACGCCGTCGCTGGTGATGCGCAGGTTCTGGATGTCGGTGGCGGTGACGGAGACGAGCGGTTTTGCTTCGCGCGCGTACTGGCCGTTCGCCAGCCGTTCGAAGACGCGCGGCGGAGTGGAGTTGATCCAGATCGACCCGCGCGGATCTTCCGCGACGACGAAGAAGCCGCGCGGAGCTTTGATGTGGCCGAGGAGCGGGTCGGGGATGAGACGGTCGCCTTCGGCCTGCAGAATCGTCCCGTCCGCACGGACGAAGACGGTGCGGCCCGCGACCGCGTAGACGTTCATCTCGCCGCTGCCGATGTGGCGCACGCGCGGCTTCGCACCGCGCGGATCCTCGATCCGCTCGATGCCGTTGAACACCGTACCGGCCCATAGCACCCCATTGCGCTCGAGCACCGAAGAGATGTCGTGCGACGTTCCCGGCACCACGCCCTCGTGCTCCCACTTGCCGTTCACGCGGCGGATGCTGCCGACCCCTTCTTCGCCCGCAACCCAGACGCGCGACGGATCGCTGGTGGAACGGGAAAGGTCGTAGACGCTGCCGTCGCGCTGAATGACGTGCGTGAGCACCCCGTTTCGATCGCCGGTGTAGAAGCCTTTGACGCTGCCGACGAGCAACTCGTCGTCGACCGCGAGCACGCGCCACGCCCCTTCCTGCATCCCTTCCACGCGGCGTGCGTTGCCTTGCGCGTCGATGGCGTACAGGCCGTGGGTCATGGCGGCGTAAAGCTCGCCATTGTGGCGCGCGAGATCGCCCGCGCCGCCGCGCAGTCCGCGGCGCACGTCGAACACCGTGACCGGGGAGGCGACGTCGATGCGGACGATCGGCCCTTCCATCGCCAGCCAGAGCGAGCCTTCACGGTCGACGCGCGGTTCATTGAGCACCGCATCCGGCAGTCCGGCGTCGGCGCCGATGATCTGCTCGATCGTGCCGTCCGCATTGAGGATGACGAGGCCGTGCTGGCGCGTCGTAATGACCAGACGTCCGTCATTGAGGCGCGTGCCGCCTGTAATGATTTTTCCTTTGAGCCACGCGCTCGCCTCGGCGGCAAACGGTGTGACCGAAGCGCCGTCGATCAGCATCAGACCTTCGTCGCGCACAGCGGCGACAATGCGGCCGTCGGCGCGCTTCAACGTCACCAGCACCCGTTTCGTCAGCGGCGTCGGCACAATGCGCTGCGTTGCCGAATCGAATCGCTGCAATCCCATTGGGCCGCGCAGCAGTACGTCGTTTCCTTCAGCGAAACAGCCGCGCGGCATCTGCTCGAACGGCATCTCCGCGATTGTGCGTACCGCCTGCCCGTTCCACAGCAGAACGCTTTTTTCCGTCAGATAGAGAAAGCCGGCCTGCGTCGCGCAGATGCCGTTGACGTCACCGAAGTTGCGCTTCGCGGGAGGGAGTTGGGGGAGGAGCGAACGGTACTCCTGCGCGTGCGGGTCGAACCAGCCGAAATCATTGACGAGGCCCACCGCGACACGCCCGTGTACATCGGTGGCGAGCGAGAGTGCGACCTGATCTTCGGGCAATGTGTGCAGCCGCCACCAGGCGCCGTCATAGGAGAGCAGTCCGTGCAGATTCCCGAAATAAAGAACGCCGCGCGTGTCCTGCGCGATGTCGAACGTTTGCGGGCCTGCTTTATGAATTTCGGCGGGAAATACTGTGATGAGGGGCAGTCCGCGCTCGGTCGCGCCGGCGGCGTACGTCAGAACCGAGTAGACACACAACAGCAACCACGGCGTAAACGCGCGGCGTGAGCGACGACGCGTGACAGGAGCGGACATTGCTGGAACCCGGCCCGAACGGTAGCACGAAAGCGCGTCACAGTGCTCTGAAGCGACACGCTTTCAGCGCGTCGTAGGCGAATTGGAAATGGTTGTGAGGCGGGCCGGAACGCGTGATTGGGCGGGCTGAAGACGAATCGGGCCGGGCTGAACGCCCGGCCCTCCAGGGAACGACTAGTCTTCGAACTCGGCGAATTTGACGCGAACGTCTTTGATCACCACTTCGTCGTCCGTGGCCGGTTCGATGTAGAGGTAATCGCCGAATGCGCCTTTGCCGTCGATCGTCGTCGTGCGGCCTTCACGCTTCACGTCGAGCGCGTATTCGAGGATCTGGTCGTCGACGCGGATGCGTAGTTCGCCGCCGGCTTTCGGTCCCACTTCGTCGTGCGCGTAGAGACGGATCGATTCGACGGGACGTCCGTTGAGGGCGATGCGGATGCGTGCGCGCCGGCCGCCGCATTCGGAGCCGCCGATGCAGCCGCCTTCGTGCGTGATCTGGCCGCCGCCATTGCCGCCGCGGCGTCCGCCCCGCGCGTAGAGCACTTCGATTTCCTTGACGTCCACTTCGTCGTTCGACGCGGTCTCGATGACGAGGCGTGTGCCTTCGACGTTGTCGACCTCGAAGTCGTGGCGGCGTCCTTCGCGCTTGATGTCGACGTACGACGCGACGGTCGTGTCGTCGATGCGGACGTTGAGCGTGCCGCCTGCTTTCGGGCCGATCTCGTCGGAGGCCCAGAAGCGGACGCCGAGAACGGGGCGGGGATCGAGGGCGATGGTGATGCGATTGCCGTTCTTGCGGCATTCGCTGCCGCCGATGCAGGCATCCGACTGCGCGTACCGGCGCCATCCGCCGTTGCCGCGCGGGCCGTCATCGCGATCGCGCGGAACACGGCGAATCGTGTCGCGTCCTCCGTCGCGCCCCGGCCGCGGCGCATAGAGCACGGCCACCTCGCTCACTTCGATCTCGTCGTTTTCCGCCGCTTCGATGATGAGGAAGCGGCCGCGCAGCTCGTCGACGTCGTACTGATAAACCTGCGGCGTCCGTTTCACCGCGTCGAAGTTCTCGACGATGTTGCCGTCGATCTTGACGCGCACCGCGCCGCCGGCGTTCGGGCCGATGTCGTCGTGCGCCGTCAGACGCACGGCCAGTACCGGACGATCTTCGAGTGGAATGCGGATGTTCTTGTTCGAGCAGGCTGCAGTGCGGCCTCCGATGCAACCGCTGCCCTGCAGCGGCGACCAGGTGCCCGCGGACCTGCGTGTGTCCTGTGCAAAGACCAGCAACGTGGGAAGGGTGAAGAGCAACGCGATGACTGCGCGACGCATGATTGAACGACCTCCGTTGCGTCGATTGTATGCGGCACGCCTGCCCGAAAAAACGGCCGTTTATTGAGTGTTTTCGCGCGCTGGCGTCATCTGCTCGGGACTGAGCGTCATCGCGTGGGGGCGGCGGGGCGTTGGGCGTTGGGCGTTGGGCGTTAGGCGTTTGGGGGGTATTGCCTGATTGCAAGAAACCCCCAATGCCTAAAGCCCAACGCCAGCCGCGGCGTTTGGGGGGGTCTTGCCTGATTGGAAGAACCCCCAAACGCCTAACGCCGAACGCCCGCCGCGGCTACCTCTTCAACCCCTTCAATCTCTCCTGCGCGAGTTCCCACGTCGTGCCGCTCACTCGTGCCGGCTTTTCGATTTTCTGGTAGGCCTCGATGGCGGCGTCGGCGATGCCGTAGTTTTCGGCGATGCGGCCGACGACGTACCAGTCGGCGGCTTCGAGCGTGTCGGCGTCGTGCTTTTCGACGCTGGCGAGGAGTGCTTCGCGCGCTTCGGTGGAATTGCCGTTCTCGGCGTACAGCACGGCGAGCGTGTTCGCGATCGCGTAGCTGTCGGGCGCGCGTTCGGCGGCGTGACGCGCCTCATCGATCGCTTTGGCGAGATCCTCTTTCGCGAAGATCGCGGTCCAGGCGTGCTGGTTGTAGTCGCCGGGCACGGCGCTCGTCCGCTCGAGGGTGCCTGCGAAGTAGCGCGCCGCATCGGCATACGCGCCGCGGTTCAGTGCCTGTTCGCCGAGGACGCGCAAGGCGTCGAGGTCACCGGGAAACGTTGCGAGCCGCGCAAGGCCGCGCTTCACGATCTCGTCGTCGCGCTTCAACTTGCCGAGGGCGAACGTCACGTGCTGGAACGCCGCGCCGGAATCAGGGAAACGCGCACTGAGGCGTTCCGCCGTCGCGAGGACGTCCTCCCACCGTTCCAGCGAAATGTATGCGATCAACAGCGCCTGATCGATGCGCCACTGCACGTCGGGGGTCGCGGTCGCGCGGCCGCTGGTGAGAAGTGGCAGCGCGAGCTCGGACGACTTTTTCGTATCGGGAAGCAGCGTCGCCGCGGCGAGGCGCACCTCGTCGGCGCTCGCTTCGCGTCCGCGCGTCCAGAGCGCGGCGAACGGCTCGGATGCCAGCGGGTCGTCGCCGCCGCCGGAGACATGCTCGCGCGCCCAGTCGAGCCAGTGGCGCGCCGTCGCGAGATCGTTCTTTTCGGCAGAGCGCAGCGCGCGCAACGCCAGTCCGCCCGGCGCCGTGTCGAAGCCGGCCAGGCGATATTCGCCGTTTTCCTTCACCACATACGCGGTGAAATCGCCGCTGTCGCTGCCTGCCGCACGTCCGCGGAGGCGGTAGCCCACCGGCTCGCTGCCGTCCTGCGTGATGTCGATCGCGCTGAACGCGAGGTCGGCCATGAGGTCGGCGGTGGGGTCTTTCTTCTTCATCGCTTTTGTTGCCTCGCGATGGCTGGCCTTCGATTCCATCGCTCGATTCCGCAATCCGTCTTCACCGAAGATGACGGCCGCGTCGGCGGTGGCGTATTTGTTCAGCTCCTCGGTGGTCGCGCCCTGGAAGAGATCGAGAAACGCGCTCTTGAGCACCGACTTCGCGTCCGCCGGATCGGGTTTGTACTGCTCGTGACGCGTGGCCTTGCGCACGACCTCCGCCTGCTGGCGCAGCGCGGCGGCGTTCGGCGCGCCTTGCGCGGCCGCGGTGAGGAGGTCTGCAGCGGGTGCGTAATGGCGGAGGGTGACCAGAATGCTGCCCGCCTGCGTCTGGATGTCGCGCCGCCGCGCCGGCTCGAGCCGGGCCGCGGCCGCAACGGCTGCCGCGCCTCCCTCGGACGCTGCAGTCGCGACGAGTTTGTACGTGTCCTTCTGTTGAGTGTCGGTCGTCTCGGCCAGTAGCGCCTTCAGATCGCCCCAGCGCTGCGTGCGCGCGTACAGCGCCATCAGCTCGCGGTCGAGCGCCGCGTCGTCTGCTTCTTCGATGTCTTTCTTGAACGCGACGTATTCGGCGATCGCCTCGTTCATGCGCGCGACATCGGCGTAACGTCCGCCGTCGTCGCTGTGCTGCAGGATCATCGCGAGCTCGGCGCGCGTGGTGAGGTCTTGCGGGTCGAGCTCTTTCGCTTTTCTGTACGCCGCGATCGAGCCGGGAAGATCGGCGCCGCTGCGCAGCTCGCGTCCGATCAGGTCGTTGGCCAGCACCCAGCCGAGCGTCGCGTGTGCCTTGGCCGATTTCGGCTCGACTTCGATCGCCTTCGCCGCGGCGCGGCGCGCGGCCGCACCCATGCCGCCCGCGAGCAGCGTGCGTGCGATGTCGCTGTGATGCAGTGCTTCTTTCGGATGCAGCGCGGCGAGACGGCGATGTTCGGCCACCGCTTTCCCGACTTCGCCGGCGTCGAGCAGCTTTCTGGCGATCTGGTCGAAGTAGAGGATGAGCGCGGGCTGCTTCGCGAGCTTCACCACCTCGGTGCGCAGCGCTTCGAATTGCGCGGCGGTGATGCGGCGCGGGCCGGAGTCGAAGTGGAAGTTCGCCAGCACCACGCCGTCGTTCTGCACTTCGAACGTCTTCGCCATCGTCGCGCTCGCGACCTTCACCGTTTCGCTCTCCGGCAGGTTGCGCACCGTGTAGCCCGGCGGCGGGACGATGCGATAGCGCATGTCGAGCACGTACGGTTTCGAGAAGACGTAGTCGTGCACGCGCGGCTTGATCTTTTCGTCTTCGGGCGTGTCTTCGTCCTGCTCCTCGAGGTTGCGATGCAGTTCGGACGGCATGTCGCCGACGAGCCGGCTGAGGAAGATGCCGACGCCTGCTTCTCCGCCGCTCGTGACGCCGCGGCCTGCTTCGGTCATTTCGAGACGGATGCGGAACGGGGCGGTGAGATCGTGCGTGTCGCCGCTCTCCCACTTCGCCAGCTTCTTCGCGAGATAGGCCTGTTCGGCGTACGTCTTCAATCCTTCGCCGAGCGCCTTGCGATCGTTCGAGGTGTAGTAGCGGCGTGTGGAGCGCTCGTCGCTGCCGGCGTATTCGGTGGTCTCGGTGACGAATGCTTTGCCGTCTTCGACGAGGCGGAACTCGCGCGTTTCGACCGTGCGGTTCGCCGCCGCTTCGTACAGCGGCGTGCGTACGAGCGCGGTCGTGTCGTCTTTCGCGATGAGCACGAGGCGGCCCTGATCGGAATCGGGCAGCTCGCCGGCACGCGCGAATTCGTCGGTCGGATCGATCCAGATCGGATCGGGTCCATCGGTGACGACGATGACGTGATTGAAATGGCCGAGGCCGGGGAGATCGGGCTCGACGTCGAAACCGGCGCCGGCGCGCAGGAGCACGGCGTGCGCGGGGACGCCTGCCTGGCGCAGCATCGCCACGAGCAGCGTCGCCTTGTCTTTGCAATCGCCGTATTTGTTCTTCAGCGTCTCGGCGGGGGAGCGGGGAATGATCGAGCCTTCACCGAACTCCACGCCTGCATAACGAATGTGGCGCTCGACGGCGGCGAGGATGCGCGCCGCGATCTCGCGCGGCTCTTTCGCGTTGCCCACCGTGCTGGCGGTGAGTTTCGCGACCGCGCTCGAGTCGCCGATCTTTTCATCGACGATCTGCGAATAGCGCTTCGCCACGTCCTGCCATGTCTTGCCGGTCGACCAGGCGACGTACGACGAGGTCGTGACGTCGGACGGAAGGTTCCACTCCGATGGCGCCAGCGCCGGACGCGGTCCGGTTTCGAACACGAGCCGTGTGACGTTGTTCTCTTCTGTCTTGCGCGGCTGAATCTCCGGCTTCGTTCTGTTCACGAGCCGCAAGGTGAGAGCGGTCGGATATTCGAGCGTCAGGCGCGATTGCCGCGATTCGACCCAGCGGCCGAACGGATGCCGCGCCGCGATGCCGGCGTCATACAGCGGGTTGCGCTCGCGATAGGTGATGAGCTGCTCGACCACCGAGCCCGGCGCGACGGCGGGCAGCGGTCCGCTGAGAATGCGCGTGTCGGTGAACATCGCCGGCTCGTCTTCGGCGTCGTCGATTCCGAACGATTTCTGATCGAGACGATGCACCGAGCCGTCGCGCGAGATGACCCGCGCGTCGACTGCCGGACGCTCGTCGTACCAAGGCGACCAGTAGGTGTCGATGGTCGACCAGTTCTCGACGCCGCTCTCGTCGAGCACGCGGTAGATCAGCCGCTCGACGCGCGTGGAGTGACCTTTCGCGTCGAACGTCACGGTGGCCTCGTCGAGCAGCACGATGACGCCTTCGTCCGGCTTCTGCGGCTTGATCGCTTCTGCTGCCGCGAGCAGCGCTTTCGGATCGGCGGCGAACGGCGCGCCGTCCCACACTTCACCGGCAACGGCGGAAATCGAACAAAGGCAGAGCAGGGCGAGCGCGAGCGCGCGGGTGCGGAGGATTCTCATGGGATGTCGACGGACCTCGGTCGACGGATGGTAGCAGACAGTTATTGCGATGCAATGCAAGGCGGTGCGGCGAACCAGGTGGTCTGGTCGAACTCGTCCGCGCCGATCCGGCCGCTCCAGCGCCACCCTTTGCCGTCGTCGGTCTCGATCGCGAGCTCGATCGTCTCGCCGCGCGCGACGCGCACCGGCACTTCGACCGGCATGAAGCCATGCGCCCAGAACATCGTCTCGCCGCCGCGCGTGGCGATGGTGATGTCGCCCGCGAGCGTGGCGTCGAACCAGACGCCGAAGCCGTGTACGACGCCGTCGCGCGCGGCCGTGAACGTGGCCCGTTCGTGGACGCGCGTCGTGTCGTGCGTGGCGAGGTTGCGCTCGATGATGGCCGTCGGCGGCGCGATCGTGCTGCCGTCTTCGAGCTGCACGAAGCCGATCGTGTTTGCGGCGAACGTGCGCATGGGACTGAGATCGACGCCGAAGCGCGGCTCGCTCCACCACGCCACATGAGTTGCGTGGGTCGACGGGAGCTCGACCGGCATCGCGTGCAACGTGACGCGGCCCGGCACGATCGCCGCGCCTTCGCGCAAAAGGCGGCGGCGCGCGTCGAGCACCGAGCCGAGGATGTTCTCGTCGAAGCCGAGAACCCCCATCGTTTCGGTGATCAGCACATCGGCGCGGCGCGGCAGCTCGACCGCCGTCGATTCATCGTGCAGCACCGTCACGCGGTCTTCGTAACCGGCGTGCCGGGCGAGCACGGTTGCGACGTCGGCCATGTGCCCGCGATCGATCGCGTAGACGTGCGACGCGCCGGCCTGACAGGCGAAGAACGAAAGGATGCCGGTGCCGCAGCCGATGTCGACTACGACGTCGCCCGGTTTGACGGTGGCGAGAATTGCGTCGCGATAGGCACGCGTGCGCACCTCGTCGGAGATGAGGTTGCGGTGATACTCGATCACGATTCTGCCCAACCTTTCGCGCGTTCGATCGCGCGGCGCCACGTGGCGAGCTTCGAGAGCCGTTCGTCCGCGCTGAGGCGCGGCTCGAACGTGCGGTCGGCCGACCACTCGAGCTCATCGTCGAAGAAACCGACAGCCATGCCGGCGAGAGATGCCGCCCCCAGCGCGGTCGATTCGTGGTTGCGTGCGCGCAGAACCGGGATGCCGGCCAGATCGGCCTGCATCTGCATCAGGAGATCGTTCGCGGTCGCGGCGCCGTCGACGCGCAGCTCGGTGAGCGCGAGACCCGAATCGAG
>DASVUA010000038.1:0-2194 GCA_036387295.1 Thermoanaerobaculia bacterium
CGAGGCGTACAGCGCGAGCGCGCCCCCCGCCAGCGCGAGCGCCGCGCGGCTGCTCAATCGCGGCGCGCCCGGCGCGACCGCAACCGCTTCGGCCGCCGGCGTGACGCCCGCTTCCGCGGCCACCGCCAGCGAGTCGACGCCCGGCAGCGACGCCGCGAACGCGAGCGCCGATGCGGGGCGCCGGTCGGGATCGGTCTGCAATGCCGCGAGAATCGCCCGTTCGAGGCGGGGATCGACGCCGGCGTACCGCGAGGGAGGGACGACCGGAACCTGCCGCCGCAAGCCGTCGAAGGGCGGGCGTCCGGTGAGCAGTTCGTACAGCAGCGCGCCGAGCGCATAGATGTCGGTTCGTTCCGTGACCGCCGTTCCGGCGATCTGTTCCGGCGCCATGTACGACGGGGTGCCGGCGACGAGCATCCGCTCCTGCCGTGCTTCGACCGCGATGCCGAAATCGGTGAGGCGTACGTTGCCGTCGCGGTCGCACAGCACGTTGGCCGGTTTCAGATCGCGATGGAGAATGCCGCGGCTGTGCGCGGCCGCCAGCGCGCCGCAGAGCTGCCGCGCGATGGCGATGACGCGCTCTTCGGAGAGTCGTGTTTCGCGCCGGAGCACCGACGCGAGATCTTCTCCTTCGACGTACTCCATCGTGAAGAACGCCTCGCCGTTCCACTCGCCGATGTCGTACACGCGGCAGACGGCAGGGTGGGTGATCTGCCGCGCAAGACGGACCTCGTCGGCACTCGCCGCGGCGCGGCCGGGCATGCGCTTCAACGCCACCGCGACGCCGAGGCGGAGATCGTCCGCGCGATAGACCTCGCCGCCGCTGCCGCGGCCGAGAAGCGAGACGACGCGATATCGCTCGGCGTAGACATCGCCGGGGCGCAGCGGCTCATCGTGCTCGTGATGCCGCAGCAGCTCGATGACTTCGGCGCGCAGGTCGTCCTCGCTGCACGCTTCGCGGAGGAACGCCGCACGATCGGCCGCCGCGCGCTCGCAGGCGAGGACGAACAGTTGCTTCACGCGCGCGTGCCGCTCGGGTGTCATCAGCGGTCGAGCTCGCGGCGCAGCCAGGCGCGCGCATGCGTCCACTCGGCTTCGATGGTGCGCTTCGAAAGACCGAGGTATGCGGCGATCTCTTCGATCGTGAGGCCGGAGAAGAAACGCAGCTCCACCACCTCTGCCTGCCGCGGATCGAGCGCGGCGAGCTTCTGGAGCGCCTGATCGAGCGCGAGCATCGCGGTGCGGTCGAAGTCATTCTCCTGCGGCGTCAGCGCGAGCTCGAACGTGACGCGCTCCCAATCGGCGCCCCGTTTGTCGCGGCCGCGAGCGCGCGCGTGATCGATCAGCAGCCGCCGCATCGCGCGCGCCGCGACAGCGAAGAAATGCGTTTTGCCGTTCCACTGATCCGACCCTTGCGCCATCCGGAGGTAGACCTCGTGCACGAGCGCGGTCGGCTGAAGCGTGTGACCGCTGCGCTCGCGCGCGAGATACGACGCGGCAACGCGGCGCAACTCGTCGTACACCAGCGGCATGAAGTCGGTCATCGGTGCATCGTAGAGGATGAGGCGAGCGGAGCGGTTGCGGCGATGTGACGGAGGCGTTGCGCCTCAGCGGCGCCGGCGGAGGCGTGAGGCGACGATGCGCGCCGATTGCTGCATGAAGTAGCGCGCGAACGGGAGGGGATCGTCCCACCGGAACATCGCCTCGCGCGCTCCCGCCCAGAAGCGGAGTGCGTCTCCCGCGCGCAGTCGCGATTGCTTGTAGAGACGCCACGAAGCGCGCATGTCGTTGAACGAGTAGACGAGCTTTTCGCCGACCGCGTATTGCGTGACCGGTGCGACCGGGAGGCCGAGCGCGTCGTTGTACGCCATCACCGTCGTGTCGACGCCGCAGTCCGCGGCGAAGCCGTTGAACCACCACGGCCTGCAATTCACTTCGAGCAATTTGAAGACTTCGTCGCGCGGATCGCGTTTGAATTCGGCGGAGAAAACTCCGCGGTATTGCAGGTCGCGCAGCAGCTGCTCGACGGTCTGCAGCGCGCCCGCGGCCTCGGACAACTCGATGCTGACCATCGACGAGCTGTTCCCGAAGTCGTGCGGATACATCCGGACGCGTTGCCGGGCAAAGAGCCCGCGCGTCACGCCACTGCGATCGATGAAGCCGTCGATGAAGTAGTGGCGATCGGACGCGCCGG
>DASVUA010000039.1:0-3843 GCA_036387295.1 Thermoanaerobaculia bacterium
AACCCCCCCGCCGCTCCACCAGGTTAACGTCTGCTGTTTACTGCAGCGCGGCGCGGGCTTCGGGGGCGATCAATCTCACCCATTCGCGATATTGCTGTCCTGAGGGATGCAGTCCGTCCGGTGCGACGAGCGCCGGATCCGTTCCGCGCGAGACGGGCGTGATGTCGACGTAACGCGCGCCGGCACGCGCCGTCTCTTCGCGATTCACCGCGTTGTAGCGATCGATTGCCGCTGCGATCTCGGCGCGGTTGCGTCCTTCCGCGAACGGCGTGACGCCCCAGTCGGGGATCGAGACCACGACCACGTTCTTCGCGTCGCCGCCTGCGAACCCGATGGCGCGCTGCAGCAGGGCGGCGAACTCGCCGCGGTACTGTTCCGCATCGCGGTTCCGGTATTGATTGTTGACGCCGATCAGCAGCGTCACGAGCTCGTAGGTTCCGGTCACGTTTGCGGCGTCGATGGCGGCATTCAGCTCATCGGTCGTCCAGCCGGTCTTCGCGATGATGCGCGGCTCGCCGAGATTCAGCTCGCGCGCGAGCTGCACCGGAAACCGTTCCTCCGGCGCGACGCTCTCGCCGATGGTGTACGAATCGCCCAGCGCGAGATAACGGACGTTGTTGCGCACGGTCGGAGTGTCGGGCATCGAGCCGCATGATGCCAGCAGCAGCGCGATCGCGGCCAGCGTGGCGCGCGTCATTTCGCGTATCCCGTGATCAGCATGACGGCCAGCACCGCGCCGAGGACGTAGCGGTAATAGATGAAGATGTGCGTCGTGTGCGTGCGGAGGTACCGCAGCAGAAAGAAGATCGAAGCCCAGCCGGAAATGAACGCGACCAGAATCCCGACGAGGATCGGCGTCGTGCCGATCGCCGCCAGTTCGTCTTTCGCATCGAACATCTGGAAGATGCCCGCGGCAGTGATGGCCGGGATGCTCATGACGAACGAGAAGCGCGCGGCGTAGTCGTGCGGCACGCGGCGGAACAGCGCGGTCATGAGTGTCGAGCCGCTGCGCGACGAGCCCGGGATGAGTGCGATGCACTGCCCCGCGCCGATGATCCAGGCGTCTTTCGCGTTGAAGTCCTCGACCGGGCGGAAGCCTCTCCGCTTCGCATACCCCTCCGCGACCTGCATGAGGATGGCGATGAAGATCAATTGAAACGTCACCACCCACGTACTGCGGAACACCCCTTCGATGTAGTCCTTCAGCAGCACGCCCATCACGACGATCGGAATCGTGGCGAAGATGACGAACCACGCTTCGCGCGAATCCTGATCGGCGAACGGCTTCCGCGTCACGAGACCGCGGAAGAAGCCGGCGATGAGACGAAGGATGTCTTTGAAGAAGTAGATGATCACCGCGAGGATCGTCCCGAACTGGATGACGGCCGAGATCGCGGCGCCGGGATCGCCCCATCCGAGGAGCTCGGGAACGAGCTTCAGATGTCCGGTGGATGAGATCGGGATGAATTCAGTGAGGCCTTGTACGAGCCCGAGAACGATCGCTTCGATGATGGACATGTGTTGACGTCGGAATTGAAAATTGAAAATTGAGAATTGAACGATCGGACCCGCTCCGCAGCCAGTCGCGTTTTCAATTTTCAATCTTCAATTTTCAATTTTCACGCTCCTCCTACATTTCCCACACCACGGGCAGAATCATCGGACGCCGGCCCATGGTCTTGCGGAAGTATCGTTTCAGCAGCGCGCGGACTTTCTCCTGAAGAAGGTCGGGGTCGCGCAGCTCTTCACTCGGACCTTCGTCAAACATGCCAACCAGCATCCGGCGCAGTTCGTCGAGGATGTCGTGGCTCGCATCGACGTGCACGAGGCCGCGCGTGATGATCTCCGGCTCGCGCACCAGCCGCGCATTGCTGTCGACGGCGATCACGGCGATGACGAAGCCGTCTTCGGCGAGATGCTGACGGTCGCGCACCACCACATCCGGCACTTCCTCGGCCTGCGAATCGATGAACACTTTTCCCTGCTGCACGCGCTCCTCGAGCACGTTCACCGTCTTGCCGTCGATCTCCGCGACCTGCCCGTTCGTGATCACGACGCCATGCTTCACGCCCGTCTGCTGCGCGAGCCGCGCGTGATGAATCAGGTGGCGCAGCGTGCCGTGCATCGGGATGAAGAACTTCGGCCGCGTGATGTTGATCATCAGCTTCAGCTCTTCCTGGCACGCGTGCCCGGAGACGTGAATGTCGTTCTGTTCGTGATGGACGACTTCCGCTCCGCGCCGATACAGGTTGTCGATGACGCGTGAGACCGAGCGTTCGTTCCCCGGGATCGTGCGCGCCGAGATCACGACCACGTCCCCTTTTTCGATCGAGACCTGTTTGTGCTCGCCGATGGCGATGCGCGACAGCGCGGACGAAGGCTCGCCCTGCGTGCCGGTGGTCATGATGACGAGATCGCGCGCCGGCAGATCAGCGGAGCTCGCACGGACGTCGCGGGGAAAACGGATGTAGCCGAGGCGCTCGGCCGTCTCGACGTTGTCGACGAGCGAACGTCCGATGAGCAGCACTTTGCGGCGATGCTTGCGCGCGGTATCGATGACCTGCTGCACGCGATGGATGTGCGAGGCGAACGTGGTGACGATGATGCGCCCCTTCACGTCCGCGAAGACGCGGTCGAGACCGTTGCCGACCGTCTTTTCCGAGGGACCGTGGCCCGGCACGAGCGCATTCGTCGAATCGCTGACGAGGAGCATCACCCCCTGCTCGCCGTAATGCGCAAAGCGGGCGAGATCGGTCGGCTTGGCGTCGACGGGCGTGTGATCGACCTTGAAATCGCCGGTGTGGATGATTGTGCCGGCCGGCGTCTGAATCGCGTAGCCGAGCGCGTCGACGATCGAGTGCGTGACGCGGAGCGCTTCGATGCGGAACGAGCCGATTTCCACGACGTCGCGCGGCATGATCGCGCGCAGCTCGATGTCTTCAATGCCGAACTCCTCGAGCTTATCCGCCACGAACCCGAGGGCCAGCGGCATTCCGTAGACCGGCAGCGGCAGGCGCTCGACGAGGAACGGCACGGCGCCGATGTGGTCTTCGTGCCCGTGCGTGAGAAACAGCGCCTTGATCTTCGAGGCGTTGTCGAAGAGGTACGTCATGTCGGGCACGATGACGTCGACGCCGAGAGTGACGGCGTCGGGAAACATCATCCCGCAGTCGACGAGAATTGCCTCGTCGCCGCATTCGTACACCATGAGGTTCATCCCGATCTCGCCGAGTCCGCCGAGGGGGATGACGCGGAGCGTTGCGCCCGATGAAACGTCCATCGGGCGGAGGTTAATCAGGACTCGCGCCAGATGTCACACGTTCTTGGCGAACTGGAAGTGCATCGGATCTTTTCGCGTCTTGAATCGGCCGCCCCAGAAGAATCCATTGCCCTCGAAGATCTCGACGATCGTCGGGTCCATCTTCCCTTTGGTGCCGAGACCGTTGTTGGCAGGATCAAAGTCCCAGGCGATTCCCCACGCGTGCAGCGAGACCGAACTGCCGCCGCGAATGGGACGAAAGTTGAACCCGCCGCCGTAGGACACGAGCGCGTCCCACTTTCCCGCGGCGTCGATCTCATTCAGCGTGTCGCGGAACGTCTCGACCAGAAGCTTGTGACAGGTGACGCGCGTAACGTTGACCGAGGTGCCGGCGAGCAGCAGTGGCTGCGGCAACGTGACGCGCCGGATGACCTGCTCTTCCCATTTCGGGGAGAGTGTTCCGTCCGCGCGAATGAATCGATCGATGTCGCCGAAAGTCTCGCTGACCGCCTTGCGGCCGTCGGGGGTAGTGAGCGGCATGCGTACCTCCTGAATGAAGGAGGGACACACCAAACGGTTTCCCT
>DASVUA010000040.1:0-6033 GCA_036387295.1 Thermoanaerobaculia bacterium
CCAAACTGGTCGCGCTCTTCGCGTAAAACGTCAGCGTCGCACGGCGCGGCGTCGCGGCGATTTGGCGGGAAGCGGTGCGCGCAGTTCCTGATCGAGATACTGGTCGATCATCGACTCGTACTTTGCCTCGTCGAACGCGCGGCCGCCGTGCTCGCCGTTTGGAAGGAGGACGAGTGTGGAACGCGCTCCCGCGGCCTGCAGCGCGTCGTGCAGAGCGACGCTCTGCGTGTAGGGCACGAGGCAATCGAGCAAGCCGTGCATGATGAGAAACGGCGGATCGTCGCTCGAGGCGTAGCTCATCGGACTGGCGGTGCGCGTCCAGTCGCGGCACGCCTGGATCGGGCAGCCCATCAGCAGTGATGGCGGCATCCACGAAGCGTTGCCGTCGAGCGGAATGCACGGGAGCTTGTCTGCTTCGATGCGCAGCAGATCGGTCGGCCCGTAGAGATCGACCACCGCTTTGACGCGACTCGAGAACTGCGGATTGCCGAACTCGAGACCTTCGTGCTCCGGCAGCGTGCTCGTCGCCGCGACCGACGCGATGTGCCCGCCGGCGGACGTGCCGAAAAGCGCGATGCGATTCGGGTCGAGCT
Organism: Thermoanaerobaculia bacterium; assembly: GCA_036387295.1. Classification (GTDB taxonomy): domain Bacteria; phylum Acidobacteriota; class Thermoanaerobaculia; order Gp7-AA8; family Gp7-AA8; genus QHVT01. The sequence continues at coordinate 594 of DASVUA010000040.1, forward strand.
TGAAACGCGCCGCGTTCGCACGCAGCCAGCGCACCGCGGCCTTCGTGTCGTGCACCTGCGCCGGCCAGATGTGTTTCGGCGCAAGCCGGTACTCGATGCTCGCCACCGCGTACCCGCGCGATGCCTGCCGCAGTGCCGGTCCGCCGAACCGATTCCCGCTGATCCACGCCCCGCTGTGCAGATACACGATGACGGGATGCGGCCCGTTCCCATCCGGCACACGAAGATCGAGCAACAACCGCTCGCCGCCCGGCGATGCGAACTCGAGCGCTTCGTACGTAGTGAACGTGCCGCCGAACGCATTCGCGCTCGCGAAAAGAACGAAGAACAGTGAAATCAGGAAGCGGGACACTGCCCGAGAAGAACATCCCTCACCCCGAATGTCATCCCGCCGGCCAGCCGGAGCGTTGAGTGATCCGCGCAGTCGTATGACGTCTCGTCAAAAAAACAGGCTTGACAACCTTCGTGGCCTTCCTAAAATCCCGCGCCAAAACGGAAAGCCTGATGGGAGGATTTAAACAGATGTTTCGTGATGTCGTGAGAATCCTGTGCGCTGCCGTGGTCGTGGTGGTGAGCACTTCCACGTTCGGTTCCGACCTGCGCCACGACCGGACACTGCAGCACGATCAGCTGCGTTCTTTCTCGACCGGTGAAGGCGTACTGGTGACGTCGTCCGACCCGGCGGAAACGATCACGGTGGGCGAAGACGGGACGATCACCTATCGATATGGCAGCGAGATCCTGAAGATCGCACCGGTCAAACACGGCGGCCTCGACCTCGGAGGACTGACACTCAACGTCAAGGCACTCGGAACCGACGAGCAGACACGCTCGTTTCGGATCGACGTAACCAGCGAGGGACGCAGAAAGACGGCAATCGTGAAGCTCGACGGGTCTAGCAGCCAGCTCGTGCATGCTCAGGGATGGAGCGAGGTTCAGGAGACACTCGCCGCGTTCTCGGCGTCTCCCCAGGGTGCGTTGTTGCAGCAGGCCTATCCGTTGATTCTGAAGCTCCTCGCACAGGAGCAGGAATCGAAGGGTCGGATCGAGACGCAGGCCTGGAGCGCGTGGGGATGCGGCACGTCGATTCTCGGTGGGATCGCTGGCGGCGCTGCGCTCGTCGTCGGTTGCGGAGGCGCGGCAGCATGCGGTCCGCTGGCCACGTACTGTTGTGGCGGAGCGGTTGCCGGATATGGCGCGGCGCTGATGCAGATCGCGGATTCGTGCAGTTATCCCTGGTAGGAGGGTTCGCAATGACAGCTTTCTGGCTCGGCATCATCGCGTCGGTTTCGCTGACGGTATGCGCGGTGGCAAGCATGCGGACGTACGCACATTCCGAAGGCGCGGCCAAATCGCGCGGTCTGTTTCTGACGTGTGCCGCGGCGACGTTGATCATTCATTCAATTGCCGCCGATTCCGGCCTCCTCCTGCGCGGCGTAGAGGGGATCAGCGGGTTCGTCGTTGCGATCGGCGCGGGAGTGCATCTGCAACCGCTCGTCGCGCGGGCCGCGCGTCGTCGCGCAGAGCGGTCGTCGTCGACGCACGCGGCGCCCGAACAGTCTGCCCCGACGTTGATGTCAATCGCCACCGACTGACTGCGAAGATGCTGGGCAGGGGCAAACCCTGGCCGGCGTCTCCGGCAGACGGTGAATCCTGAATACGAGCTTGGGTCCTCCCGATCACAGCCGCACGAAAATTCGGCGCCGGTGGAGGATCAGCAGCACGGCGTACCAGAAGAGGACGAACGTGAGCGACCAGAGGAGCGAGGCGAGCGGCGGGGCAAAGTACGGCTTGAAGAAGGTGCGGTAGCTGAGCGGCTGCAGTTTCGAAATGCCGAGCAGCCGCGCCATGACGCCGGAGCCGACGAAGGCGATGAGGGGATTCGCCCCGAAGACCGAGAACGGTTTCGACGGCAGTTTCGCCATCCACAGCGCGAGCACGACTGAGGCGGCGCCGGCGGTGAAGACGACGTAGGAGCTGGTCCAGAGATTCTTGTTGATCGGGAAGAGCAGCGACCAGAGAACTCCGGCGCAGATCGCGATTGCGCCGAAGATCGTCAACGTCTTGACGTTGCGTGCGCGCACCCACGGCGTGACGAGCACGCCGAGCAGCGCGGTGGCGACGGCGGGAACGGTGGAGAGCGGCCCTTCCGGATCCCACGTTCTGCTTTGCTTCCAGAGATGCCGCTCCGGAATGAGCGCGCGATCAACCTGCGCGGCGATCGTCGCGTCCGGCGGCGCGAGCGGCCCGAGCGAGAGGACGGCCCAATAGCCGATGAGAATCGCGACGACGATCGCGGCGATCGTGCGGCGCGATGCTTTCCATGCGATCAACGCCGCGACGATGTAGACGATGCCGATGCGCTGCAGGACGCCCATCACCCGCAATTCATCGAGCCGAAAGTAGGGGAACGCATTGAGCGCGAGTCCGCACAGCACGATCAGCGCGCCGCGTTTGAAGATCCCGCGCGGCTCTTTGCGCGACAACTCAGTCGTAATGCCGACGATGAAGAGAAAGAACGGAAAGATCAGATCTGCCGGCGTCCACCCATGCCACTCCGCATGCCGCAGCGGCGCGTAGATCGCGGACCAGGTGCCGGGGTTGTTGACGAGCAGCATCGCGGCGACGGTGAAGCCGCGCATGGCGTCGAGTGCGTCGATGCGGTTCGTGGTCATCGTGCGATCCCGCGGCGCTGCCTCAGGATTGAGAGACGGAGCGGCGATAGGCGGCGAGATGCCGCAACGCGGCCTGCTTCTCCCCTCGCCGTTCGTAGATGCCGGCGAGGTTGTAGTGCGCGTCGGCGTTGCCGGGATCGAGGACGAGCGCTCGTTGATACGCGGCCACGGCTTCGTCGATGCGGCCGAGGTCTTCGAGGGCCACGCCGAGGTTGAAGGCGGCGGTTTCGTGCTCGGGATCGACGTCGAGCGCCGCGCGGTAATGCTCCTCGGCAGCGGCGGGCGCGTTCGCTTCGTGCAGCAGGCGGCCGAGGTTCACGCGCGCATCGGCGTGGTCGGGCGCGAGACGGAGCGCGCGCTCGTACGCGTCGCGCGCCTCTTCGGCGGACGTCATCTCCAGCTCGCACGCGAGCTCGTACCATTCCTCGGCCGACACTTCCGGATTCGTACGTGCCGCGGCTGCATTGCGCATCAGGAGCGGCTGCGATTTCTGCGCGAGCTCGGCAACCGAAAAATCGAAGAGCGACTGGCCCGACTCCGGATTCCACATCGTGTCGCCGTCGCGCACCACGACCCGCTCCCCTTCCGCGGTGATGCGGACGCCGGTCAGCGAGCTGCCGGCAGGAAGCTGATCGCGCAACCGCTCGAGCACGCGGCGCACTTTGCGCTGCGGAATCCGCGCGGCCATGAGCTCCCCGGCCGTGCGCAGAATGATGAGATCGTGAAAGCCGAAGCGCAGTTCGCCACGCTCTCCACGCTCCGGATCGAGGAAGCCTTTCATCGCATACGCCCGGATCTGCGCCTGCGACAATCCGAGCATCGCCGAGACCTCGCGGAGGGAGTAAGACACGGCGTCATTGTAGCGGGGCGCCGATGGGTGAGCGGCTGCCGTGTGGCAGCGCGGGTGATCGGTGATCGGTTGTCAGTTGTCAGTTGTCAGTTATCGGCACCGCGCACTGCACAGACAACCGACAACTGACAACCGACAACAAAAACCTCAGCGCGCTTGTCCGTTATCAGCGCGGCGCACTGCACAGACAACCGACAACCGACATCCGACAGCAAAAACCTCAGCGCGCTTTGCGCACTTTGGGCGCGGGCGCTTCGCGGAGTGCCTGCTTCGGCGCTTTCCGTTCCGCTTTTGCTTTCGCGGGGGCTTTCTCTTCCGGCTTCTCGGCGGTGGCGGCTTTCTTCGGCGCGGCCGCCGCCGGTTTCGCGGGCGCGGCACCGAGCGAACGGCGGAGCGCTTCCATGAGATCGATCACCTGCGCGCGCGGCTCTTCGGACGTCGTGGCGGTGATCTCTTCGCCCTCGATCTTCTTCTGGATCAGGCCACGCACCCGTTCTGACACTTCGTCGCGGTACTGCTCGGGATGAAACTCTTCGCTGGCGCTCATCTCGGCGAGCTGGATCGCCATCTTGAGCTCGTTCTCTTTGACCTCGGTGTCGCCGAGGTCGAGCTCGTCGATCGCGCGGATCTCGTTCGGGTAGTAGAGCTGCTGCATCACCAGCCCTTTGCCCAGCGGACGGATCACGACGATGTAGCCCTTGCCGCGCGCCGCGTACTTGGCGACGGCCCAGCGGCCGGTCTCCTGCAGCGCACGCGCGAGCAACGTGTAAGGACGCGAGCCGCCCTTGTCGGGGCCGAGGTAGTACGGCTTCGAGAAGTAGATCGGATCGATGAGATCGGACTTGACGAACTCCGTGATCTCGATCTGCTGCGTGGCCTTCTCTTCGAGCGCCTTCAGTTCGTCCTCGTTGAAAAGGACGTACTGGCCGCGCGCGAATTCGTAGCCTTTCACAACTTCGCTACGCTCGACCGTGCGCTCGTCTTTCGCGCAGAACAGCTGCTGTTGCACGCGATTGCCGCAGTCTTTGTGCAGCATGTTGAACGAAATCTTTTCGGACGATTCGGCCGCGGAGAAGAGTTTCACCGGGATCGAGACGAGGCCGAATGCAATCTGTCCTGTTCCAATGGCTCGTGGCATTTGAAGACACCTCTGCGTTACTTGAGAAACCGAGGAGCGGGAGCCGGTACTTCTCTACCATGTGTAGCGAAACCTGTGCATCCTACAATCAAACGCACGTGAAGCGCTACGAGATCATCTGGAAGACCGTGAAGCGAGTCCCGCGCGGACGCGTGGCGACGTACGGACAGATCGCCGAGCTGGCGGGGTTGGAAGGGCACGCGCGGCAGGTCGGCTATGCATTGCACAACCTCCCCGGTGAAAGCGGCGTCCCGTGGCACCGCGTGATCAACGCAAAGGGCGAGATCAGCCCCCGCAGCGCCGGCGATTCACACGAGTTGCAGCGCATGCTGCTGGAGGCGGAAGGCGTGGAGATCGATCTGCGGGGAAGGATTGATTTGAAGCGGTTCCGGTGGGCGACAACAACGCGACGCACAAGTGGAGCGGCGGGCTCTTAGCCCGCCGACCCCTCGCGAAAAAAACGGCGGGCGAAGAGCCCGCCGCTCCACTAAACGACATTAACGCTCGACTGAGACCGGCGGCACGACCGGCCGTTTCACGGGATTCTTCTCCAGCTGCTCGAGGAGCAGTTTCACCGCTGCTTCGAGCGATGGATCCTGCCCTGCTGCGATGAGCTCGGGGCGATCGATCACTTCGATGTCGGGGGCGACGCCGACACCTTCGACGGCCCACAAACCTTCGGTGTCGAAGAAACGGAACTGCGGCGCGGAGACCGAGCCGCCGTCCATCAGGTTAGGATTGCCGGAGAGCCCGATGAGGCCACCCCAGGTGCGCGTG
>DASVUA010000041.1:0-5074 GCA_036387295.1 Thermoanaerobaculia bacterium
AAAAGACGTCCAGGCGCTGTCGCTCATGGCCCGCGGCGACGAGATCATCGTGGCGTATCTCGACTCGCGCGACGGATTCGACACGCAGGTCGGCAGCTATCGTCTGCGGCGCGTCAATCTCGCCGGCGACACGCTCAGCGATACCTTCTTCGCCGCCGCCGACAACACGCGGCGCCGCGCGCAGACGCCGTTCGACTTCGTCTGGACCGGCCGCGCGTATCTCTCCGTCGCGGTGCGTGACACCGACTCGGGCGACGATTCGTTCATCATCCGTCTCTGTTCGCTGCGCGCCGAGATCTCGGCTCCGCGCGTCGCCCATCCGGGCGACACCGTGACGTTCACCGCCATCGCGGAAGGCGGCGTGCCGCCGTACGAATACGCCTGGTCGTGGAACACGTTCGGCGCCGCCAATGGCCCGACCGCGCAGATTCGCTTCGATGCGGTGGGGACGTACGTCGTGACGCTCACCATCACCGACGACAGCGGCGCCATCGCCATGTCGTCGTTCGAAATCACCGTCGCGAATCAGGTCGCACGGCGCCGGCGCAGCGTGCGCAAGTAATCGCGTTTGACGTCGATCGAGCGCAACACGGCGGGCTTTGGCCCGCCGTTTTCGTTTGCGCTCACTCGCGATCGACGAGCGCGAGAAAGTCGGCCGCCGGCACGGGCGGCGTGATGAGGTAGCCCTGCATCTGATCGCATTCGTGGCGGCGGAGGAAGTTCATCTGGTCGGTGAACTCGACTCCTTCCGCGATCACTTTCAGGCGGAGGCTGTGCGCCATCGCGATGATGGCGGTGACGATCGCCGCGGTGTCGGGATCGTGATTGATGTCGCGCACGAACGACTGATCGATCTTCAGCGTGTCGATCGGGAAGCGCTTCAGGTAACTGAGCGACGAGTGGCCGGTGCCGAAGTCGTCGAGCGAGATGCGCAGCCCGAGCCGCTTGAGATCGTAGAGCATGCGAATGCTCGTCTCCGGACTCTGCATCGCGCTCGACTCGGTAATCTCGAGCTCCAGCATTCGCGCCGGAAATCCGGTCTCCGCGAGGATCGAGCGGACGCGATCGACGAGATCGGCCTGCTGCAACTGCGTCACCGAAAGGTTCACCGCGAGTGTGAGCGTTCGGTGTCCCGCGTCGTGCCACGCTTTCGCCTGGCGGCAGGCTTCACGCAGCGCCCATGTGCCGATCGGGATCATGATGCCGGTGGCCTCGGCGACGGGGATGAACGTCGACGGCGGAATGGCGCCGAGTTGCGGATGCGTCCAGCGCAGCAGCGCTTCCATGCCGGTGACGGCGCCGCTGCGAAGGTCGACGATCGGCTGGTAGTGCACCCGGAACTCGTCGCCGGCGAGCGCTTTGCGCAGCCCGTGCTCGAGCGCGATCCGCTGCAGCGCCTTGGCGTTCACGATGGCATTGAAGAGCTGGTAGTTGTCGCGGCCGACTTCTTTCGCCTGATACATCGCCGTGTCGGCGTTCTTGATCAACGTTTCGGCGTCGGGACCGTCGTCGGGGAAGATGCTGATGCCGATGCTGGTGGTGATGAAGAACTCGCGTCCTTCGATGTGAAACGGGTAGCGCATCGCTTCGATGATCTTCGTCGCGATGGGAGCGGCATCCTCGGCGCGGTTGAGGCGCGGGAGCAGCACCGTGAACTCGTCGCCGCCGAGGCGCGCGACCGTGTCGCTCTCCCGCACGCAGGCCTGCACGCGCATCGCTACGGACTGCAGCAACTGATCGCCGATGTTGTGTCCGAGCGAATCGTTGATCACCTTGAAGCGGTCGAGGTCGAGGAACAGCACCGCGAGATTCGAGCCGTCGCGATGCGCGTGGCTGAGCGCGACGGTGAGGCGATCCTTGAACAGCAGCCGGTTGGGGAGGTTCGTGAGCGCGTCGTGATACGCGAGGTGTTTGATCTGCTCCTCGGCGTACGTCCGTTCGGTGACATCGCGCACCACGCAAACCATGCCGCCGCCGGAGATCGCGGTGAACGAGATCTCCTGCGGAAAGTTCACACCGTCGCGGCGCATGCCGTTCGCTTCGCCGCGCCAGCGTCCGCGCTGCGCGACGAGCGGCACGATCGTGGTGATGAGGCGCACCTGTTCGTGCGGCTCGTACAGATCGCACAACGAGCGTCCGATCAGCGTGCCGTCGGCGGGATGGCCGAAGAGTTTCGCGAGCGCGTCGTTGACGTACGTGAACTCGAGACGGTCGTTGAGAATCGCGATGCCGTCCATCGAGGCCGTGATCGCGGCGGACTGGTTGCGCAGGGTTTCCTCGACGCGTTTGCGCTCGGTGATGTCGATCGCGATGTGCAGAAATCCGGTCAGCGCGCCGTCCTCGGAATGCAGTGCCGTCACCGACACGGCGACGGTGAGCGCCTCGCCGGCTTTGGTGATGTAGACGCATTCGCGCTCGCCGAGATCGGGTGGCGGACAGCCGCTGTCGGTCGGTGATTCGCCCTCTGACGCCGCTGCGGCGTCTTCCGGCTCGTGCACGTCGGCGAGCGTCCGTTTGCCGATCATTTCGTCGGCGTCGTAGCCGAGCATCCGCTCCGCACCGGAGTTGAAAACCGTAATCGTGCCGGCGGCGTCGGTGGCGATGATCGAGACGCGCGTCGCAGCGTCGAGCACTGCCTTTCGCTGCGCGTTCGCCGCGGCACCCGCTTCCTCGGCGCGTTTCTGCTCGGTGAAATCGAAGACGAACCCTTCGAAGAACAGCGTTCCGTGCGACGAGCGGATGCCGTGCACGTTCATCTTCACCCAGATCGGCGTGCCGTCTTTCCGTTTCCACTGCAGCTCGACGTTGTTCGCGTAGGCGAACGGCTCGAAGCGCCGGATGAGCTCGTGCCGCTGTTCGACGTCGTAGTAGATGTCGCGCTCGAGGTTCCGCGTCAGCAGCTCTTCGACCGAGTCGTAGCCGAGCATGCGCGCGAGCGTGATGTTCGCCGCGACGAAGCGGCCGTCGCGCGTCGACTGGTAGATGCCGACAGGCGCGTAATCGAAGATCACTCGGTACTTTTCTTCCGACTGCTGCAGCGCCTGTTCGGCACGTTTGCGCTCGGTGATGTCGTGGACGATCGAGAAAAGGAGCTTGCGCGAGCCGATCTCGATCGGGCCGGTGTGAATCTCGACGTCGCGGATCTCGCCGGTCGAGCGCATGTGGCGGAACTGAAAGTACGTCTTGCCCGCCGCGGCGGCACGTTCGAGCTCGGCGCGCACCTGCTGCTCGCCGCGAACGTTGATGTCCCAGATGCGCATCGCGAGCAGTTGCTCGCGCGTGTAGCCGTAGAAATCGCACGCTGCCATGTTCGCGTCGACGATCGCGCCGTCTTCCGGTGCGATGAGGAGCTTCACGGCGCGGTTGTTCTCGAACATCTGCCGGTAGAGCAGCTCGCTCGCGCGCAGCGCCTGCTCGCGCCGCTTGTGCTCGATCGCCGACGCCACCTGCTGCGCGACGAAGACGAGGATCTCCTGCTCTTTTTCCGAATAGCGTGTCGTCTCGACGTACGTCTGCGTCACGAGCACGCCCCACGTCGTGTCGCCCGTGCGCAGCGGCGCACCGAGCCAGTCGACGGAAGGGGAGCCGATGCCGACCACTTCGCCGCTCGCGATGAGCGCGTTGAACTCGGCCGGCGTGGCGAGCAGCGGCTTGCCGGTGCGCAGCACGTACGCCGTCAGCCCGCGTCCCGGGCTGCGGCCCTGTACGTACGGCTGTTCGTCGTGCTCGTCGACGAAGTAGGGGAACGTGAGGCTGTCGGCAGCGGCATCGTAGAGCGCGATGTAGAAGTTCGTCGCATCCATCAATTCGTGCACGACGCGATGCACGGCGGCGTAGAAATCGTCGAGGCTTTCGGATTCACGGCTGAGCTGCGCGATGCGAAACAGCGCCGACTGCAGCCGCTGCGCTTTCACGTTTTCCGTGATGTCGCGGAAGTACCAGGAACGGCCGCGAATCCGGCCGTCGACGGCGATCGGCACCGACGCGCGCGAAAGTGTCCGGCCGTCCTTCAGTTGAACGTGGTCGGCCGCCCTCACTTCCTCCGGATGCTCGTACAGATGGTTCACCGTTTCGATGAACGACGGCCAGTCTTCGACCAGATCGGCGGCATATCCGAGCAGCTCGTTATCGTCCGCGGCCGCCGCCGCCGAGACCGGGATGCCCCAGATCTCGAGAAAACGGCGGTTGAACGAGAGGATTTTGCCGTCGTTGCCCACGACCAGCGTCCCTTCGAGCGTGGCCTCCTGCTGCGCCTTGAGAATCGCCACGCTCGTCTGCAGCTCGTCGCGCGTCACGGCGTTCGCTCCACGAACGAGGCGTGCGAGCGCACGCTTCGCCCGTTGAAAGCGCGAGGGGCCGGGTACGTGCGGCATCGGGAACTCCGATGGGATCGTCATGCGGGCGCGAGGGACGAGACGATTCTAGTTCAATCCCCCGGGACGCCGTGCTGGCGGAAGTACTGCCATTGCTGAAAGGCGAGGTAGACGAACCAGGCGACGTACAGCGCGATGAAGAAGCTCTGGCCGAGGAACAGGTTCACCGCGACGGCGGAGCCGATCACGATGCCGATCCAGATCGCGATCACGAACGCGTTCCGCTCGGTGAGGAACATCCGGAAAAAGTCGCGCGTGGCGTGTCCGCCGTCGAGCGGCGAGAGCGGGATGAGGTTGAAGAGCCCCCACGCGCGATTCGCCCACGCCATGCGCGGGAGGAGCTCGACGAGCATCTTGTCGGTCTGCCCGAGGTGCGTGCTCATCGCCAGGATCGAAAGGAACATCAGCGCGAAACTGGAGAGCGGCCCGGCGATGCTGATCAGAAAATCCTGCCACGGCCGCGCGCGGCGCTGGTTGATCGTCACGCCGCCCATGCCGCCGAGGATGATCTGGCTCCCGCCGAATCCGAGCGCCGCGATCATGCCGGCGTGCGCCAGCTCGTGCACGAGCACGCTGAGAAAGACGATCGGAATCCAGAGCAGCGCGTACTGAATCCCGAGGCCGGGGTTGTAATTGATGATGACGAACAGCCCGACGATGATGATGAAACTGAAATCGATGTCGATGGATGTCTTGCCGAT
>DASVUA010000042.1:0-3146 GCA_036387295.1 Thermoanaerobaculia bacterium
TCGCGCTGCGGCAGTGACAGCGGCGACTCGCGTCGCCGCACACCACATCAACATCAGTTTGAGTGCGGCGGCAGAGCCGCCGCTTTTCGACCGTCGCTCCGTGGTGGTGGCAAAGCGGCGGCTTTGCCGCCGGCACTCCAGACTGGTCTCACCTCTCGCGATGAAGGTGTGGCCTAGATGACGGTCGCGATGCCGTAGGCGATTTCTTGTTCGGTTACGTCGTTCACGACGACGCATTCGCCGATTCGTTTCGGGAAGACCATGACTCGCGCGGTGCCGGTGTTTTTTTTGTCGTGCTCGGTCGCGGCGAGCACTTCCTGGCGGTCGAGCGGGGGGAGTTTCGAGGGGTTGTGCGCGAGGATGGTACGTTCGATTCGTGCTGCTTCTTCGCGGCTCAGGAGGCCGCGGCGGACGGCGATGGCGTTTGCGCCGATCATTCCCCAGGCCACGGCTTCTCCATGCGTGATGCCTTCGTAGTGCAGCGCGGCTTCGATGCCGTGGGCGATGGTGTGGCCGTAGTTCAGCAGGCGGCGCAGGTCGGCTTCTTTTTCGTCGGCCGATACGATCTCCGCTTTCACGCGGATCGCTTTGCGCACCATTTCGTCGATGTCGAACGAGCTTTCCTCGAAGAGCTCGAAGAGCGACGGATCGGCGATGACGCCACCTTTCAACGCTTCGTACATGCCGCTCAACCGTTCGCGCGGCGGCAGAGTGTCGAGCACCGCGGTATCGGCGATGACGGCGCGCGGCGGATAGAAGCTGCCGATGAGGTTCTTGCCCTTGGGATGATTCACCGCGAGCTTGCCGCCGATCGAGCTGTCGACCTGCGCGAGGAGCGTGGTCGGGACGTGCACGAGGTCGATGCCGCGCAGAAAAATCGACGCCGCGAAGCCGGCCGTGTCACCGATCATGCCGCCGCCGACGACCACCGCCATTGAGTCGCGTTTTGCGCCGCGTTCGAGCAGTTGCGTCACGACGTCGTTCGCGGTCTCGAGCGTCTTGTGCGTTTCGCCTTCCTGAATGAGCAGCGTTTCCGCACCCGGGACGACGTCGCCGAATCGCTCGTGCAATGCGGCCGAGGTGATGACGAAGACCTTGCCGCGCGCGCGAACGAGCTCGCCGGCGCGGTGAATCAGCCCGCGCCCGACGAACACCGGGTACGCGGCCGAACCTTGCGCAATTGTGATGAACGGCGTCATGCCTTTTTCAGCGCAATCCCGAGATCATCCAGCTGCCGCGTCTCCACCTGCGACGGCGCGCTCGACATCAGATCCTGTGCGCGCGCCGTCTTCGGGAAGGCGATCACGTCGCGCAACGACTCGGCTCTGGCCATGAGCATGATCATCCGGTCGACGCCGAGCGCGACGCCGCCGTGTGGCGGCGCGCCGTAGCGGAACGCGTCGATGAGAAACCCGAATTGTGCGCGCGCGGTCTCGTCGCTGACGCCGAGGGCGCGGAACATCTTTTCCTGCGCCTCGGGCTGATTGATGCGGATCGAGCCGCCGCCGAGCTCGAGGCCGTTCAGCACCACGTCGTACGCGCGCGCCAGCGTCGCACCGGGATCGCTCTCCATCATCTCGAGGTGACCCGGCGCAGGCGAGGTGAATGGATGATGCCGCGCAAAGTAGCGGCCCGATTCTTCATCCCATTCGAACAGCGGAAAGTCGGTGACCCAGAGGAAGTTCCAGCTCTCGGCCGGGATCATGTTCTCGTCTTTTGCGATCTTGAGCCGCAGCGATCCGAGGACATCCCACACCAGCGTCGTCTTCCCCGCCACGACCAGCGCGAGATCGTTCTCGTTCGCGCCGAGAGCGGAGCGCAGCGCGTCGTACGACGCATCGTCGAGGAACTTCTTGATCGACGAACCGCGCTGCGCGTCGAACTTGATCCACACCAGGCCGGTGGCTTTCAGCTTCTTCGCTTCTTCGGCGAGATCGTCGAGCTTCTTCCGCGAGAAGGCCGCGCCGCCCGGCACCACGATCGCGCGCACCGTCTGCGCCGCCTTGAACGGCTCGAAGGCGAGCTGCTGCGCCTGCGCGGTGATGTCGATCAGCTCCATCCCGAAACGCGTATCCGGACGATCGATGCCGAAGCGATCCATCGCCTCCTGCCACGTCATGCGCGGAAACGGCGTCGTGACCGGCACGTTCGCGATCGGAAAGATTTCGGCGAACAACCCTTCGATCGTCGAATAGATGAACTCTTCGTCGATGAACGACGCTTCGACGTCGACTTGCGTGAACTCCGGCTGGCGGTCGCGGCGCAGGTCTTCATCGCGGAAGCAGCGGGCGATCTGGAAGTAACGCTCCAGTCCCGCGACCATGCAGAGCTGCTTGAAGATCTGCGGCGACTGCGGCAGTGCGTAGAACTCCCCTTTGTGCACGCGGCTGGGGACGAGGTAGTCGCGCGCCCCTTCCGGCGTCGATTTCGTGAGGATCGGCGTTTCGACTTCGAGGAATCCGAGGCGGTCGAAGTAATTGCGGATCGCGAACACGACCTTGTGCCGCAACATCAGGTTCCGCGTGAGCAGCGGACGGCGCATGTCGAGATAGCGGTACTGGAGGCGCAGCTCTTCGGCCGCGTCGACATCGTCTTCGATCGGGAACGGCGGCGTGTCGGCGCGATTGAGGATCTCGATTGCGCTCGGAACGACTTCGATCTCCCCCGTCGGCAGCTTCGCGTTTTTCTGTCCCTCGGCGCGCTCGACGACTTCGCCGGTGATGCGCACGACGAACTCGCCACGCAATTCTTTCGCGGTTGCGAGCAGCTCCGCCGAGGCGCCGCGGGAACGGTCGACGACCACCTGCACGACACCGCTGCGATCGCGCAAATCGATGAACACGAGCTCACCGAAATCGCGTTGCTTCTGCACCCAGCCGTGAAGCGTGAGCGACTGCGAAACGTGTTCTTTGCGAAGGGAACCGGAGTAGGTGCGATTCATGGTTGGGCCGCGGTACGGGCGGGCGTTGGGCTTTGCGGGTTTGGGGTGATTCGCTAAACGCGAAACCCCGAACGCCTGACGCCCAAAGCCCACGCCTCAGCCGAGGTACTTCTCCTTGTAATCAACGTAATTGCGCCACGAACGCTCGAGCCAGGCAAGCTCCTCGTCGCTGAGCTCGCGAATGGCGCGGGCAGGGATGCCGACC
>DASVUA010000043.1:0-7681 GCA_036387295.1 Thermoanaerobaculia bacterium
GCGCATACGCGATCGCACTGAGAAAGAGCATTAGCCCCGGCAGCAGCACCAGCCCCTCCCCCTGCGGCCGCATCACGAACCACACCGCGCCGATGCCCACCGCGATCGCCCCCCACCTCCGCCACCCCACACGCTCGCCGAGGAGCGGCACCGCGAACGCCGTGATCAATAGAGGAGCGACGAAAAAGATCGAATACGCCTCCGACAACGGCAGATGACGCACGCCATAAATGAAGCCGGAAAGCATCAGAATCCCCAACACACCGCGAAGGAAATGCAATGGCCAGCGGACGCGAAACAACGCCCCGAACCCGCCCGTCACCCCGACCCACACCAGCACGAACGGCAACGAAGCCATCCCTCGAATTCCCGCCAGCTGCACAGGCGGATACGTCGACGCAAGCGACTTCATCCCCGCATCGAGCAGCGAAAGCGATCCGACAGCAAAGAGCATCGTCAGCCCGCCGCGAATGTTGTCGCGGCGCGCGTGTGGGAGCGTGGAAGCAGTCATACGGGCGCAAACACTATGCGAGGTGGAGGCGTTTGCGGAAGGAATGTCATCCTGAGCCGCGTAGACGGCGAAGGACCTTCCACCCGCTGCTGAGTTCAGGATGACCGGGTGGCCGGACGATGCGGTCCTTCAGAGCAAAACCGCTGATTCACTGCCGCGGCTTCTCGATCCGTTTGTGCGTCTCATGCACGACCATCATCGCGGCCGAGCCGTACCACGGCGTCAATTCGTAAACGAACACACCCGCCTTCACGGCCGGATCGAGCGCGACGAGCTTCTCTGCTTCTTCAATGGTCGCCACATTGAAAATGTACAGACCGCGGTACGCCCTCTCGTTCTTGCCGAACGGCCCGGCGACCACGAGCTTCCCTTCGTCCGCGAGCCGGCCGATATTCGTGAAATGGCCGGCGAAGATTTCCTTGCGCGCCTCCCCTTTCACCTCCGCGTCTTTCGGCCCGGTCTTGAGGATGCACAGCACATACTGCTTCATGCCTCGCTCGTCGGCGCCGAGTTTCTTCGCCAGCTCCCCGTCGAACGGCGGCGCCTTCGCCGGCTCCTCGGCTACTGCAACGACGCAGGTGAAAACGAGAACCAGCAAGGTGCGTACGATGTTCATTTGCCCGATAGTCTACAGCGACGAATCGATGGACGGCCGCTGTCGCGTTGCACCGAAAAGCGGCTGCACTGGGCGCTCGTCAGGCCATGCATCAGCTGGGCATCGCAAACGTCGGCGCGCACGGCGCATCTGGAACGTCTACGCCGCCCCTGACGGCGCCAGCGACGAAGCCTGGCGCAAGAAGAGCGACTACATGGGCAAGAAAACCGAATCAATGCAGCGCCACAATCCCGGCCAACAGGACTGGTACTTCACAGGCGATTGCTAGAGCAACTAGCGCCGCAGATGTCATCCTGAGTCGCGTAGACGGCGAAGGACCTTCCCGCGCGCAACGGAGAAGGTCCTTCGCCGTCTTCGCGGCTCAGGATGACAGACGTTTGCAGAGCATATGGATCACGACCGATCCGCCGCGCGCGAGCTTCGCGCAAACATCCGACTTCACGCGCCTCCCGTCATCCTGAGCGCCAGCGAAGGATCTCAGCGGCGACGACCGTCGCATTTCCAGATCCTTCGCTGACGCTCAGGATGACGAACGGGAAGAGCATTCACAGCCGGCAAAGCGCTGCACATCAGAAGCATCACCTCGTACGCGTGCGCTTCAATAAATAGCGTACGAACGACAAGAGTCCGGAGAACCGATACCCCGGATCGACGTACCGCTCGACGACATAGAACGCAAAGTAATACGCTCTGCAGAACGCCCATACCGTAATGACGAGCAGCAGAGCGGTCGTGACCGCCGGCCGCTGCGCAAACAACAGAGACGCAGCAGCCGTCCCGGCGACGACGAACAGCACCGCTTTCACGTACAGCAGCGAAGGTCGAGTGAGGTTCCGCACATCGGTCCTACGGATGACGGAGACGGCGAGTCACGCGATGTCTCGCGGAGAGGAAGGCCTACCGATCGCGCGCTTATCTTCCGGGGTGAGGTTCACCGCGACGCTGGTCCGTAGCCACTAGCGCGTGCGGTCCACGACTGTGGCCACTACTTGTCCGAACGAATCCATGCTCGTCGCTCCTCTGCGAGCAAGGCCTCGGATCGCTGCAACGATGTCGACTTCACGTTGCAGCGCCACCCTCCTCCCGCCGACGCGGAGGGATGGCTGGGCCGCCGATGAACCACAGTGCGACGAGGCGGCGCTGAAGCGGTGAGGGATTCGGTCCCGATCCGTGCGCAAGGTGCGGGTGGAAGACGACCGCGTCGCCAGGATCGAGCGGGATCAGCGTGCGCCGGCTCTCGTCGAAGACGCCGGCGTTCGTGTCGGCAGTGTCGTAGTCGAAGTTCCTCGGGCCGCCCAGATGCGTGCCGGAGAGAACCTCGAACCCGCCGTTCCCCTCGTCCGCGCGATCGAGGGCGATCACCAGATTCGCCCCGCCGTATTTCGCGATCGAGTCCCGCTGCTGCCAAGCGACGAACGCCGCATCCTGGTGCCACGGAAAGCCGGTGCCGACCCTCGGCGCCTTCAGGTTGATCTGATCGATGATCCACCGCGGCGAGCTCACGCCGACCGATTCGATGAGCTTCAGGACTCGGCGGTCGTTCCGGAGAAGGCCCACCTCCACGCTGGCAGACGACGCAAACGTGATCTTGCGCAGCGCGCCCGCCTCGATCGCCGTCTCACCTCGGCGGCCACTCGCACTCTGCACCTGATACCGCGCCCCGTCGATCTCGGCATCGGCCCGAAGGTAAGCACCTTTCGCCGCCAGCTCGTCGCTCGCCGCGCGCAGCGCTTCGACGTCTCGCGGCGTGAGAAACCGCTGAACGAGCGCCCACCCGTCGCGATCAAAACGTTCGCGGATCGTCGGTGCACCCGAAACCGCCATGCGCGACTGCTCCATCACGCGGATTGTGCCATCACGGGCGATCGAGTGAGAGCGCAAGGGACAGAGGAAGCCCTAAAGAGACTGCAGAGATGCACGCCAAATCCTGATGTCTGCCGGGTGCAGTTCGGCTTTGCGCAGTACCTCGCCGCGTGAGTCTTGCACAAACAGCGTGCGGCCTGGTGCCCCATCAGCGTTGACATAGATCGACACGTGCTGCTCTGCCAGGGAAAGAATCCATCGCACCGGCCGCCCATCAATCGTTCCGACCACATCTTCGGATTCGTCCAGCACAGTACGTAAGCGGGACAGCAGGTACTCACGATTCTCCGCTCCGAGCGGGAGGCTCTCTCCATTCCGCGCATCGACGAAAACACAGGCGAACCAGCGAACGCCGGATGTCTCCTCGAGGACGACGGCACGCGCTCCGTCGTCCAGCGAAAGCGTGATTACTTCACCCACGGCGCAGCGACCTCGGCTCCGTTGCGATAAAAATGCGTAATCTTCTGAAACCGCGCCCAGTTTGCCTGCAGATACCGAAGCTCGTGCGCCGTCACCGTATCCGCCCAATAGCCTTCGCCGCGCAAGACGCCCTGTAGATCGTTGATATGGGTGAGATCGAATCTGACGCGGCGTCCGCTACTCGCGGCTGCGTCAAGCGTTCGGGTCGTGAAGTCCTTCCACGGAAGCGTCGGCGGCTTCGGCAGATCATCGAGGAGTACGCCGCCGGCTTCCTGCTGCAATGCGCGGAGATAACCGCGGGCGCTGGGACCGTACACGAGATCATTCGGACCGAATCGTAACCCGGTGAGACCCGGAACCTGGCGCTGCGCAGGGATTGTGCGTGATCCATTGACACTCGACGCGATTCCGGACCCTACTCCTGACAGGAGATCGACGCCAATCTCTGTCCATCCTGTGATGCGCGAAGCCGTCGCGGGACTGACGCCGCCGCGTACGAGGCTGAGATAGAGCGCGCGGCCCGTCACCGTGTCTCGGGTTATCCCGGTCCATGCCTCGACACCCCCTGTGATCGTGTTGTCGATGCCGCGCACGACCGCCGTGCCGCCAAACCCCTTCGTCGCCGGCTCGGGGACCGGGCCCGTCGACAGAACGGCGCCGGTCCCGGCAGCCGTTTGCCCGACGCCACCGACCATGCGCACGATCCCACGTCCGCGAACTTCGAGTTTCCGGCATTCGACCGGATTCTCAGCGCACCAAAGCTTGTATCGCCGCTGCTCTGCCGCGCGCTCTTTCTGTCGAAAGTGTTCGCGGAGATCGCCACCGTCACCCATTCGCCCTGTCGGATCGCTGCAGTTGACCGGATCGCCGCCACAGAACACGTACTGGTTCGACGAATCGAGATACCCCTCGGGATCCGGCGTCAGGAACGCCCCCGTTGACGGGTCGTAGATTCGATCTCGCATGAACACGAGACCGGTCGCAGGCTCCTGAAACGGCGCAGCTTTGAAGGGCGATAGAAGGAGTTGCCGAGCGATCGGCGGTGCCGCTGGTGGCGGCGCTTCGGCAGCCGCGACGTGCGCCTCGAATCGCCGGCGCTGATCATCCGTTGATCGCCGAGCGTGGCGCACGAGCTTCGGATCGCGGCTCTCCTTGAGGATGACAACGCTCCCGGAGCCTTTGTTCTGTACGAGCGCGCTCAGCGATCCGCCGGATGGAACTGCGTCCGCGACCTCGATGATGCGCTGGCCGAACGGCAGGAGCTCGTATCTTTCCGTGAGCGTGCCGCCACCAGAGCGCGTAAATCGAACGACTACGGTGGTCGGCTTGCCAGCCGTCTCCGCGAGGATGAGATCTGTCGCACTCTCTACGGCCTTCTCGCCGCCCGCGCCTACGGGCACTGAAGGAACGGCGCGGAAAAGACGACCTTCGCTGAACGTGGCGCCTCGATCCGACGAGGCGTGAATGCGGCTGAACACCTCCACCTCGCCAGTGCACGCGACACGGACCGTCGTTGCGACTGCGACCTCGCGCAAAAACTCATCGAGCACCGTTCGTTGACCCGCCGCAACCGGCACGACCGAAACGAGTGGCTTGTTCGGCCGTTTGGCGGAGCGCAGTTCGAAGCTGCACTCGGCATCGGTCGCGCCGGTGTTGCGCAGTTCGACCGTCGTTCGGTACGTCGTTTCCGGCAACTCACCACTGACCACCGGCATGAGGCGCGGCGACGGTGACGTTGCACCTGCCAACGGAACGACGAAGAGACAACTAAGTACGCCTCCAAGGACGTGGCGGAGGTTCATGACGCAACACCTTCGGACGGGATGCCGCGCATGAAATCACGACGGATCTACGTCGAGCAACCTCGACGGCAGCAATGGCTCACATCAGCGAGGAAGCTGTCAGCAGTTCACGTACACCACAGGACTCTGCAGCCCCTGAGGGAATTGATTCGCCACACTGCGGCCCACGTACGCCTCCCTGACCGCCGTATCCGCAATACACCCGACAAACTCCCGTCGGCCGGCGGTCTTCAGTTGCAAAGCGTCGCGCGTCGCGTACGGCGTACTCGCGGCCGGATGCCATGACTCGATCGCGTACACCTCGCGCACAACACCTTCGAAGATCGCAAATGCGTACTGTGCCTTCTCGGAACGCGCGCCGAGTTTCCAGACGCCTCGCGTGGCCTCGTAGAGCTCCAGGGGCGTCATGTTGTGGCGATAGAGGCGGTTGATGCGGATCAGCAGCGCGGGGACCTCGACAGTCACCGGCGTCGCGGCGTAGTAGATCGTCAGTTCAGACAGTGGTATGCGGCCCAGTTGCAGACTGCGCCAGCCGCGCACCTCGTTCGTCAACGTGTCGAGGCCGTACAGATCGATCACCGCTGCCTCGATTCGGAACGCCGTCTCCTCGTCACGCAACTCGTGCGCGAGAATGTCGATCCGCGGCGCCTTCCCCTCCGCGCGCAACTCGGCGATGCGTGCGCATTTGCGCGACTCCGCCTCTTCACTGAGATGCGACAGCGCCCGCGCGCCCTGTCCTTTGCCGACATAGAACGGCTGCCCGTTGCGCGGGTCGATGTAGAGGTAGACGTAGTAGCCGAGACGATCGGCAACCTCGGGACGGATCTCCAGCTCTTCCCCGTTACCTGCGTCGGACGCGGCCATCACGGTTCCGTCGTCGATTCCGCGGCCGAACGGATTCCGTTCGACGGCCGTTGTGCCACCGCGAGCGCGAGCTCTTCCGGTTTGGGAACCGGCGTGCGAACCCAATCGTGGCGAAAGACGGCCGCTTGTGCGCGCGGGACGTCCACAGCGCCGACAAAGCCGGTGCCCGGCATTCCGTCCGATTCACCGACGACAAGGACCGTCAACGGCGGCAACCGATGCACGAGGCAGTACGACTGGATGGGCTCCATCCAGTCGCCAAGCGCGACCGGAGGAGCGCCGATCAACTCGCCTACCCGTTTGTAGGTAAGAGTCAGGCGGAGCGATGCCGCCAGGGTGAGGAGAGGCCAGATCTGTGCGGCTCGATGTACAAGGTTCATTCGTTCCTCCGCTGGTTCGGTCGTTCCGACTCAGCTCGCATGAAGCAGGTGGATCAGTCAAACAGCCCGCGGCGCCTTTTCGGCACCCGGAGCGTTCGACCGGTCGCACTCGTCGCAATGCGGCTTCCGCCGAACTCGAGCTCGTCGAACTCCAGCCGCGTGCCTACTTTGTTGATCAGGGCGTGCTCCTCTTCCGTGAAATGGGCGATGAGCGCTTCTTCCACCGTGGTCAGCCACTTGTCGATTCGCGCTCCCCGCTTGCCGTTGAACGTGCCATAGACGAGCACGCGCTCCCCAATCGGGGCGTCGTCCAGTGCACGCATGAGGCGATTGTTGTTCAGTTGCTGGCCAATTCGGGTGCGGAGCACCTTTGCTTTGCCGACATAGAGCACACTAAGTTTCGGACCAAAACGACGACCGAAGAGGTAGACACCGGCCTCCTCGGGCAGCACGTCGACATCGAACGAGTCGCAGAGGTCCCGCGCTTCGCCGGGCAGCGGAATCGGGGCATTCCAGGTCACTGTGATCTTCATTGGTGTGTGTGTGATCGCGCGATCGGCTCGTACTACTCCAGCCCGAACCGCTCCGTTAGCCTTTCGAGGGTGAATTTGTGGCGTAGTTTGCAGGCGGTCAACTGATTGGCGAACATTCCCTTCTCCCAGAACGCCTGCTCGATCGGCAGATGTTTGTCCCACCGGACACGCACGACGTATTCGGATTTTTCGGGATCGTCCGCATTTTCGGCCATATGCGTTGCGCGCAACGGCAGTTCAAGGATCGGCCGAGGCTCGCCGTCGATCGCTACTGTGAAATCCCGGACCCTGACCGCCGGAGCAGTTACTTCGCCGTAGCCGACATATCCCTCGCCCGGCACCGCTGCGAAAACGCGAGCGCCAACGACGAGCTTTTCGAGAGGCCGGCTGTACCAGCGTCCCTGCCCTCCGGAGACGAATCCATAGCGGACACAGTCCTCCCACGTCCTGTGCTCGCCATCGCCGATGGCGACGTAATAGTCCTGGCCATTCCATGGCTCGCCTCGGCGGACGGTCGCCTTCTCCGCTCGCGCCTCGGCTTCGTTCGGCTCGACGAACCAGGTGCGGGTCAGGTATTCGCGGCCGTCGTCCTGAAAGCAGCGGAAGAAGACCGCGTTGATCGGAATACCGGCCTCGGACAAATACCCAACGATGCGGGCCGTGCTCGGATCCAGCTCCGAGGCGACGATCAC
>DASVUA010000044.1:0-2829 GCA_036387295.1 Thermoanaerobaculia bacterium
GCGAATCGTTCGACCTCTTCCAGTCGATGATGGAGCGCATCCAGGATCGCGTCGTGAAGATCCTCTGGAAGATCGAGCTGGCCGGCGGTTCGGGCTCGACGTCACAGTCCAGCAGCACCACCGAGCGCGACGAATCGGCGCGCGTGCAGCGCGCGCTTCCGCCGCAGCCGCCACGCCAGCAGATGACGTTCTCCGGCGCGCCGAAAGAAGCGGCCGCGCCGCAGAAACGGATGCAGGCCAAAGTCGGCCGAAACGACCCTTGCCCCTGCGGCTCGGGCAAAAAATACAAAAAGTGCCACGGGGAGAACGCCGCGTAACGCGGCGTTCTTCACCCGGTTGAGAGCGAGAGCATGACCCGCACGATCGGCTTCATCGGCGCCGGCAACATGGCAGAAGCGATGATTCGCGGGCTGCTGCGCGGCGAGGATTTCGCTCCCGCGCAGATCTCCGCTTCCGGGCCGCGGCGCGAGCGCGTCGACGAGCTTTCCGCCAGGTACGGCATTCAGGCGACCACCGACAACAAGGTGCCGGCGTCGGCCGAGATCGTCGTCCTCTCGATGAAGCCGCAGATCATGGCGCGCGTGCTGGACGAAGTGGCCGACACGATTTCGCCCGAAGCGCTCGTGATCTCGATCGCGGCCGGCGTGCCGGTGGCGACGATTCAGGGACGTCTTGCATCGGGAACCCGCGTCATTCGCGCCATGCCGAACACGCCGGCGCTCGTCGATGCGGCGGCGACCGCGATCGCGGGAGGCGAGCATGCGCGCGACTCGGATCTCGCCGATGCGAAACGGATCTTCGATGCGATCGGGCTCACCGTCATCCTCGAAGAGTCGCAGATGGACGCGGTGACGGGGCTCTCCGGCTCCGGCCCCGCGTATGTGTTCCTGATCCTCGAAGCGTTGAGCGACGCCGGCGTGAAAGTCGGCCTCTCGCGCCGCACCGCGCAGCTGCTCGCGGCGCAGACGGTGCTCGGCTCCGCAAAGCTGCTGCTCGAAACGAACGAGCATCCCGGCCGCCTCAAGGACATGGTCACCTCGCCGGGCGGAACTGCGATCACCGGACTCCACACCCTGGAGAATGGCGGCGTTCGCACCACGCTCATGAACGCCGTCGAAGCGGCCACCCGCCGCTCGCGCGAGCTCGGTGAGGCGATGCGCGCGAAGGATTGACGAGACGGCGCGCGGATTGTGGCTCCGCCGTCACGCCTTTCACAACGTGTAACGCCGAATGTGCGTACACTTCCGCCGCCATGGAAGCACTCGAAGACGTTGAACTGGAACTGAACGAGGCCACACGCCGCGCGTGGACGCTCATTCAAGCCACGGACGCGCGGATGTTCACCGTTCGGCCGAATCCGAGCAGCTGGTCGGCGGCCGAGTGTCTGAGTCACCTCAGCATCTCGACCGAATCGTTTCTCCCGGTCCTCGGCGCGGCAATCGATGACGCGAAAAAGCGCGGCCTCACCACCACCCGCGCGCCAAAGATGGACCTGCTCGGCCGCATCCTCCGCTGGTTTCTCGAGCCGCCGATCCGCGCGAAGACGAAAACCACGGCTCCGTTCGTGCCGCGCGCGGTGCGCGCAAAAGCCGACGCGTTCGGAGAGTTCGCGGCGCTGCAGTCGAAACTGACCGAGCTCCTCGCCGCCGCGCGCGGAGTCGACATCACGAAGGTCAAGATCGTCTCGCCGTTCGACAAGCGGGTGAAATACAACATCTTCTCCGCCTTCCGCATCCTCGTCGCGCATCAGCGCCGCCACCTCTGGCAGGCCGAGCAGGCCGTCGCCGCGTTGCGGCACTAGGGGGGCGGAGGCGGGAGGCGCTCCGCGCCGGCGTTGGGCCTTGGGGCTTTTCGCCTTGCAAGGGCCTTCGCCCAGGCGCAACACCCCAAACGCCCAAAGCCCAACGCCCAAGTCCCACCACCCGCTTGCCCCGTTGGCGTTGATCCAGCATCATGCGCCGCTTCGAGGAGTGACAACGGATGAGTGCGATCGACCATGACAGCGAGTCTCTCGCGGAGAAGATGCAGAGAACGATGGACCGTCTCCCGCCGGAAGGGGTGACGCTGGTCGAGATTCGCGATCTCATCGGGCGCGAAGGGATGATGCTGCTCACCGCCTTTCTCACCATCATCTTCCTCGTGCCGGTCTCGATTCCGGGCGTCAGCACGGTCTTCGGCGGCGCGATCCTGCTGCTTTCCTTCAGCCGGCTTTTCAACCGCCCGGTGTGGCTCCCCGAGAAGCTGAAGCGCCGTCCTGTCTCGTCGGAAAAACTGCGCGCCGGCATGGCTCGCGGGATGAAGTGGTTCCACCGCCTCGAGCGCGTCAGCCGTCCGCGCCGCATGCGCGCGCTCGCCTCAGGCGGCCTCATGGGGGTCATCAACAATCTCGCGCTGATCCTCGGCGCGGTGCTGCTGATGATGCCGTTCGGTCTCATCCCGTTCAGCAACACGCTGCCTGCCATCGCGCTGCTGTTCTTCGCCATCGGACTCCTGCAGCGCGACGGCGTCTGCATTCTTCTCGGGCATCTGATGAACATCGCCACCATCGTCTACTTCGCCATCCTCATCGGCGGCGGTGCGGTGGCGATCCAGAAGCTGGTGCAGCGGTTTTTCTGACGCGCGGCCGGAATCCGTCACGGCGCGATTCGTTTGAAGGGCGCAATGTCCGAACGCTACGACGTCATCATCCTCGGCGGTGCCTTCAGTGGTGCGTCGACGGCGATTCTTCTCCGCCGCGACCGTCCTGACCTGCGCGTGCTCGTCGTCGAGAAAGCCGAAGCGTTCGACGAGAAGGTCGGCGAAGCGACGACCGAGATGTCGGGCATGTTC
>DASVUA010000045.1:0-4013 GCA_036387295.1 Thermoanaerobaculia bacterium
ACCGGCGGGCCGCCGGGCTGCAGCGGCTGACGGTCGGGTTGCGGCGAGCCCGGCCTGCTCGGCGTGGGCTGGTCGATGATTGCCATTTCGTTCACCTCCGGGCGCATTCATCTCAAGAAGCGTTCCCGATCCTTGCATCACGTCCGGCATGACCCTCGCCGCGCTCCTCCTCGCTGCCGTGATCTCTCAAGCCGATCCCGCCGTCATCCTCGAACCGGTGACCGGCGGGCTCCATCAACCGGTCTCGATGGCGCACGCCGGCGACTCGCGCCTTTTCATCGTCGAAAAGACGGGGCTGATTCGCGTCTACGAGCCGCCGCAGCTCCGCTCCGAGCCTTTCCTCGATCTCCGCTCGCTCGTCTCCACCGAAAGCGAGCGCGGCCTTCTCGGCCTCGCGTTTCATCCGCGCTACGCCCAGAACGGCTTCTTCTTCGTCAACTACACCGATCGCAGTGGCGACACGATGGTTGTGCGTTATACCCGCAGCGCGAGCGACATAAATCGCGCCGATGCTGCATCCGCGCGCACGATCCTGCACGTCGATCAGCCGTTTCCGAACCACAACGGCGGACAGTTGCAGTTCGGGCCGGACGGGTATCTCTACATCGGCCTCGGCGACGGCGGCGGCAGCGGCGACCCGTCGAACCGTGCGCAGAATCTTTCCGATCTCCTGGGCAAGATGTTGCGCATCGATGTAGACAGCGCGCAGCCGTACGCCATCCCGCCGTCGAATCCGTTCGTCGGACGCGCGGGGGCGCGGCCGGAGATCTGGGCGTACGGGCTCCGCAATCCGTGGCGCTTCTCGTTCGACCGCAACTTCGGCGACCTCTGGATCGCCGATGTCGGCCAGGGGGCGTGGGAAGAAGTGAGCCTGCAGCGCGCGAGCAGCATCGGCGGTGAGAACTACGGCTGGCGCAAAGCGGAGGGAACGCACTGCTTCAATCCGTCGACGAACTGCAACGACGGTACGCTCGTCCCTCCGGTGATCGAGTACGACCACAGCGGCGGCGCCTGCTCGGTGACCGGCGGCTACGTCTATCGCGGCACGCGCAGCCGGCGGCTGAACGACATGTACATCTACGCCGACTTTTGCAACGGCAGGATCATGGGCGCACGGCTCGACGCCAACGGGCGCTACACGTCGAAGCTGCTGTTCGACGCGCCGTTTGCGATCAGCACGTTCGGCGAAGACGTGAACGGCGAGCTGTACGTCGCCGATTACGCCGGCGGGCAGCTCTTCCGGATCTTCGACACCGCGCCGATGCCGCCGAAGCGGCGCGCCGTGCACAAGTAAGGGCGGAACCAGCGGCCGCGACCGGGTGCCACTACACTACGCCCAATGCTTCTGCGCCTGCTGTTCGTCGTGCTCGTCGCCGCTCCTTCGTTTGCGAAGACGCTCCATTGGAACGCGATCGACGTCGAGGCTCGGCTCGATCGCGACGGCAACCTCCACGTTTCCGAGCGGCAGCAGATGGTGCTCGATGGAGACTGGAACGGCGGAGAGCGGACGTTCAACCTGCGCCCGGGACAGGACGTCGAGGTCGAGCGCATCGTTCGCATCGACGGCGAGCGCGAGATCCCGCTCACGCGCGGTTCACTCGACGAGCTCGATCACTGGGATCTCGCCAGTACGGACGTCGCCCGCTGGCGCAGCCGGATGCCGACCGATCCGCCGTTCTCGAATCAGGAACTGACGTACCGCATCGACTACCTCTACCGGAACATCCTCGTGCCGGTCGAAGGGAAGCGCTTCCGCCTCGATCACGACTTTGGCTTGCCCGATCGCGAGGGGATCGTCAAACGGTTCGCGTTGCGGCTCACGTTCGATCCAATCTGGAGTGCGCAGCCGATTTCCCTCACGCGCGAAAACCAGCAGCCCGGCGAAGGCATGCCGGTCGAGCAGGAGCTGACCTACGCGGGCGAGGGGATGCCGGCCGGCGTCGAGCTGCCGCTGCCGTTCTGGGTTCCGCTGCTCGTCCTGCTCGCGTTCGCGGCCGGCGTTTTCTTCATCCTCCGGCGCTTTCTCGCGGATGAGCGCCGCGTTGGCCGCCTCGTCGCGGTGCCCGCCCGCTTCGACGACGAGCTGCTGAAGCTGCAGCCCGAAGTCGCGGGAGCGGTGTGGGACATGTCGATCGGCGCCCCCGAAGTCGCGGCGGTGCTCGCGCGGCTCACCCAGG
This sequence comes from Thermoanaerobaculia bacterium, assembly GCA_036387295.1. GTDB lineage: Bacteria > Acidobacteriota > Thermoanaerobaculia > Gp7-AA8 > Gp7-AA8 > QHVT01. Next base: position 2,178 of record DASVUA010000045.1, read on the forward strand.
AAGGGAAGCTCACGACGCGCGCGGAAGGGCGCACGCTGCATCTGCGCCTGAACGTCCCGCGGCAGAAGTTCGCCGGCTATGAGCGCGATCTCATCGCGAAACTCTTTTACGACGGCGGCACCGAAACCGACACCGACTCGATCCGCACGCATTACGCGCGAACCGGGTTCGATCCTTCGACGGAGATTCGCCCTGCGATCGAAACGAAGCTCGACAAGCTCGCCGGCTGGAACACGAAAGTCGAGCGCTTCAGCCGGCCGCTCGACGCGGGGCTGATCGCCCTCACGTTGGTGCTGCTGATCGCGGCGGCGTTCATCGACGCCGGGCCGGGCGCCGTGGTCGCCGTCGTTGGCGGACTGGTGGCGAGCAGCCTCTTCACGCTCTTCGCCTGCTTCGCCGCGGCGCATTATTCAAAGTCGGTCACGAATGTCGCCACGGCCGTCGCCCTCCCGTCGCTGCTGATGGCGGTCGCGTCGCTGCCGCTGGTCTTCTGCTGCGTTGCCTCGTGGCTGGTTGGCGGTCTTCGCGCGCCGCTGCTCTTCGCGCTGATGCTCTGGACGCTCGCCCTGGCGAAGCTCGTGTTCGACCTGCTGCGCATCAAGGACACGCCGGCGAAGATCGCCTATCGCAAGCGCATCGCCGGAGCGCGGCAGTACTTCGAGGAACAGCTTCGCCGCGACACCCCCGACCTGCGCGACGAGTGGTTCCCTTACGTGCTCGCCTTCGGCCTCGGCAAGCAGGTCGATCGCTGGTTCCGGTCGTTCGGAGGCGAGACCAGCCACGCGAGCAGCTCCGCCTGGTCCTCATCGTCCACCTCCTCGTCTTCGAGCTCGGGGTCGCAATGGACGGGCGGTGGCGGCGCATTCGGCGGCGCCGGCGCGAGCGGCACCTGGGCCGTGGCCGCAGGCGCAATGGCGGCCGGCGTTTCGGCCCCTTCGTCATCCGGATCGGGCGGGAGCAGCGGCGGCGGTGGCTCGAGCTCGGGTGGCGGTGGCGGTGGCGGCTGGTGAGCCGGCGATTCGATGCACTGCTCGGCGAGCTCGCCGCGGCCGTGGTCAGTGACCGCGCTTGCAATCAGTTCTCGCGCTCGAGCGGCGAGCTCGCGGCGAATGAGATTCGCCGCCGCAACCTCCGCCTCTACCTCGAGCAGATGGCGCAGCTCGGGCCGCGCATGCTGCTCATCGGCGAAGCGGTCAGCTATCGCGGCGGGCGCCTGACCGGCATCGCATTCGTGAGCGAGACCGTGATGCTCGCCGGCGTCGAAACGACTAGCGGCCGAATGCTCGGCGCCGATCACGGCTATCGCAAAGCGACAGCGGGCCCGAAACTGTCCACCGAGGCGAGCGCCACGATGGTTTGGGGCACGATCAAAACCATCGAGCCGCTGCCGCTGCTCTGGAACGCCTTCCCCTTCCATCCCTTCACGCCCGGAAACCCGCTCTCCAACCGCGCTCCGAACGCCGCCGAGCTGCAGCTCGGCGCCCGATTCATCGCTCGCCTGATGGACCTCTTCGCGTTCGAGCAGATCGTCGCAATCGGCAACTCCGCCGCCGCTTCGCTGCGTCAGATGAACATCGAGCACGCGCTCGTGCGTCATCCATCGATGGGAGGAAAGAACCTGTTCGTCGAAGGAATGGCGCGCCTATCGCAACTGAGACCGGCATGAAGAAGAGCCAGATCCAGCAGATCAAGGAAGGCCGTGCAATGCACGAAAAAACGTGGTCCGGCCGCCTGCAACCCTACGGCCCGCACGTCACCCTGAAAACCGAAAACGCGGTAAAACTCACCACCGTCCCCAGCTCCGCCAACGAAAAATACAACGGCGGCAACGAGTAG
>DASVUA010000046.1:0-3153 GCA_036387295.1 Thermoanaerobaculia bacterium
GGTGGCGAAGAAGTAGTCGCGGAAGCGGACGCCGGCGACACCGGCGCCGTAGTTGAGGACCGCGAACGGAATGCCCGGGATGTTGCGCAGGATGAGGAGCGATTTGAAGCCGGCGTGGTCGACCTGCGCGCGCACGATCTGTCCCGCCCGGCCGAAGCGGTCGAGCAGTCCTTCTCCGATGAAGCGCCCGGCGAAAAACGACACGATGGCGCCGAGCAGTCCGCCGACCATGGCGTAACAGCCGCCGAGGAGCCAGCCCCAGATGAAGCCGGCCGCGATGACGAACAGCGACGCCGGAAGCGCGACGACGCAGCCGAGCGCGTAGATGAAGACGTAGACGATCGGCGCGTACCAGACAGCGCGGATCTGCTCGACCGCCGCGCGAATGGTCTCGCGCGTGAGCTGGTGGCGCAGCGGCGAGAACCAGATCGCGATGAAGACGGCAACGAGCAGCGCCGCGACGCTGAGACGCAGAAGGAGGCGGCGCGACATCAGTTGCGCCGCGGCTCCACGGTCGTCACGGTTTTCGCGACCTCCCCTGTCAATCCGAACTGCCGGAACACGACCTTGAACGCCGTCGCGCACGGCACTTCGCGAAACAGAATCGTCGCCTCGCCCTGCACTTCCTTGTCGATGAGCAGGTTCTTGATTCCGCACTGCTGCTGCATCGACTTCAACACCACGCGTACGTCGGCGTCCTTCACATCGAGCGAGACGGTGGCAGCGAGCAGCAGCGCGGGAACGATCACGATGCGATGTTCTCCACGATCATCGCGATCCCCTGTCCGCCGCCGATGCAGGCGGACGCGAGACCATACTTTTGCTTGCGGCGGCGCAGCTCGTACAGCACGGTGAGCAGGAGCCGCGTGCCGGAGGCGCCGAGCGGATGGCCGAGCGCGATCGCGCCGCCGTTGACGTTCAGCTTTTCCTTGTTGATGCCGAGCTCTTTCGCGACGGCGAGGATCTGCCCCGCGAACGCTTCGTTGATCTCGATGAGATCGATGTCGTCGAGCTTCATGCCCGCTTTCTTGAGCGCGATCTGCGTGGCCGGCACCGGGCCGATGCCCATGATCTCCGGATCGCATCCGGCGATGCCCCACGAGACGACGCGGCCGAGCGGCTTTTTGTCTTTCGCGTTTTCCGCCGTCGTGACGACCAGCATCGCGGCGCCGTCGACGATGCCGGAGGCGTTGCCGGCGGTCACGAATCCATCTTTCGCGAAGGCCGGACGCAGCTTCGCGAGCCCTTCGAGCGTGGTGTCGGCGCGGATGTGATCGTCTTCGGTGATGAGCTCACCCTTGCGTCCGACCGGGACCGGGACGATCTCTTCTTTCAGCCGGCCGTTCTTTACCGCGTCCGCGGCGCAGGTCTGACTGCGCAACGCGTATTCGTCCTGCTCCTCGCGAGAGATGTTGTGTTTCTGCGCGAGCTTGTCCGAAGTCTGGGCCATGTAGAGGCCGGCATGCGTGTCGAGAAGTGCGACCATCAGCGAGTCTTCGATGTTCGCCTGTCCGAGCTTGAAGCCTTTACGCGCGCCGCGAATGACGTGTGGCGCCTGCGACATGTTCTCCATGCCGCCCGCGAGGACGGTCGTGGCTTCGCCGAGCTCGATCTGCTCGGCTGCGCTGATGACGGACTGGATGCCGGAGCCGCAGAGGCGGTTCACGGTGAGCGCCGGAACGTGGTTCGGAACGCCTGCTTTGAGGCCGACGTGACGCGCGCCGTAGATCGCGTCGCCGGAGGTCTGCAGCGCGTTGCCGACGATCACGTGATCCATTTCTTCGGCCGAGAAACCGCTGCGCGAGAGCGCTTCCTTCGCCGCGAAAACGGCGAGGTCGATCGCGCTGATGTCGGTGAAATGTCCGTTGTACTCCGCCATCGGCGTGCGGGCGCCGTCGACGATTACGATGTCTTTCAAGTTCGCTCCTTTTGGGTTGCGGTCGATGAAAACGCAACGGGAGCGGATGATATTCGACGCGCGAGGAGAGCGATTCCGATCAATTCAGCGGCGGTCATCCAGATGCTTCCTTCGATGCCGAACTCGCCGCCGGTGAGCCATTCGGGCCCTTCGCCAAGCTCGACCAGCACGGAGACCATCGATTCATAGCCGCTGACTTCGTGGCCGAGGATCGGACCGCTCATGAGGTTCCACGCGAGGTGGAGGCCGATCGGAAACCAGAGGCGGCGGTAGCGCGCATACGCGAGTCCGAGGAGGAGGCCGCCGAGAAAGATGTTGGCGATCCCGATCGCCGAGACCGCCGGATTGCCGAGGTGCATGCCGGCGAAGAGCAGGGCCGCAAACCAGAGCGTGAAGTTCGGCCGCCACGCGTGCAGTTTCTGGAACGCGTATCCGCGGAACAACAGCTCTTCGTGGACGGCGGCGGGTAAATAGACGGCGAGCAGTTCGCCCCACGGGAATCCGGGGCCGAACGCGTGCGAGATGCCGGTCGTGACGGCCACGAGCACGCCGCACGTACCGACGAGCGATGCGCCGAACAACGCGCCCCGAGCAAGCTCCGACACCGCGAGCCGCGGCGGGACGAAGAGGCCGAGCGGCCACCGTCCCCGCTCCCAGACGGCCACGATCAACAAGGTTGCGACGCTCACCGCGATGAGGCCGGTCCATTGCTCGAGCGGCAGACGCGAGCGCAACAGCAGGAGCGTTGTGGCAACATACGCACACACGAACAACAAGAGTGGGGTGAGCAGCCGGTCGATTGCGATCGCCCGCTGTTTCCAGGAGGAGGGTTTATGTCCCGCGTGAGTGCCGACGCCGCTGCGCTGATCCTGCGCATCGCTGCCGGAGCGATCTTCCTCCCCCACGGATGGTCGAAAATCGCCGGCGACGGCGGAGCGGCCGCGTTCGCGAGCGATGTCGCCGCGAACTACAGCATTCCGGCCGTCCTCGGGTACGTCGCGGCCTACGCCGAGGTGTTCGGAGCGATCCTGCTGATCCTCGGACTCTTCACCCGTATCGATGCGCTCCTCCTCGGCGGAACGATGTTCGTCGCAACGTTCATCGTCCTCCTGCCTGACGCCTTGTACGAGGTTCCGGCAGGCGCAATCAAGGCTTTCGTCGCGCTCCGCGCCATCGAAACGCCGCTCGCACTCTTTGCGATCTGTGCCGGACTGCTGCTCACGGGCGGCGGCCGC
>DASVUA010000047.1:0-4014 GCA_036387295.1 Thermoanaerobaculia bacterium
TACTGAGACAGGTCCCGCAAGGAGTGCAATACGGGTAACCGTCGAATACGAATGTCGAGCCTGGCCTGCACGTCGTTTCCGCGGAAGCCGGTCCGCCGACGGGAGCGACGCTGAGCAGCAACAGTGCAGTACCGGAAATCAATGACCGCCGAAATCTCATCCGAAACCCGTCCTTCATTACTTAACGCGTTACGTCCAGCTGCAAAGATAGTGCTGCACCGGCAGCGCGTCAAGAAAATGAGGGCTGATGGGCGCGCTCGCGTCCACCAATCAGCGGAAGTGACGCAGGAAGGTTCCTGCGCCGATTCCACGTCAGGAGCGACGTCAGAATTTCGGTGTCGGGACCTGGCACTTGCGCGCTTCGGCGACGCGTTCGCGTTCGGCGGCGCGTTCGGCGCGGCGGCCGTTGGCTTCGTCTTTGAGGCGCTGCGCGATGAGGTTGCCGGTTTCGGTCGTCGCCAGTCCGCCTTCGGCCGTTTCGCGCAAGCCGCGCGGCAGGGCGCGGCCGATGCGCACCATCGCTTCGACGATCTCGTCCATCGGAATGACCGATTCGACTCCGGCGAGGGCGAGCTGCGCGGCGGTCAAGCCGTGCACGGCGAACAACGCGTTGCGCTTCACGCACGGCACTTCCACCAGACCGCCGACCGGATCGCAAACCAGTCCGAGGGTATTTTTGAGAGCGAGTGCGGCAGCCTGAATGCAGTTGCGCGTATTGCCGCCCATCATGTACGCCACACCGGCTGCACCCATCGACGACGCCACGCCCACTTCGTTCTGACAACCGCCTGCAGCGCCGGAGATGTTCGCGGAAAGCGCGATGATCGAACCGACGCCGCCCGCCACGACCAGCGCGCGCACGGTCTTTTCGGGATCGACATTGCGCTCTTCTTCGAGCGCCAGCAACATGCCCGGAACGACGCCGCCCGCACCGGCAGTCGGCGCCGCGACGATCACACCCATCCGCGCGTTTTCACCCATGACCGAAAGCGCGTAAAGCTCGGCTTTCACAGTGAGCGCATCGAGGAACGTCCGCCCCTCACGAAAGGCCTGGTCGAGGAGCCGCGCCTCGTTGCCGACGAGTTTCCCCATCGACTCCCCGCCCCCCTTCCCCCGCTCGACGCAGTCCCGCATCACCGCGCGCCGCTTGCGCAACGCTTCGAGGATCTGTTCTGCAGGAATCGCATGCTCCTGCTCGTCCGTCTCCAGAAAGACGTCGGCAAGATCGCGGTCGGTGGCAAGTTCGAGGAGGTGTTTGAAGGATTCGATCATGTTGTTGTCGGTTGTCCGTTGTCGGTACTCTGCGCCGTGTCGCCCGGGCGAAACGCCGCGGACAACGGACAACCGAGCACCGACAACACGTTACGGTATGCGATCCAGATACCTTGCATCTGCGACGTCGGAAAGCGAGCAGATCCGATTCAAGGCAGCGCGCGAGAGCGGCGAGTCGACGTCCACTTCCATGAACGCATCTTTGCCGCGCTGCTTCCTTGAACAGTAGAGCGAGGCGATATTGATCCCTTCGTCTGCAATGATGCTGGCGACCTCTGCGATCATGCCGGGGCGGTCGCGGTAAAACAGCAGCAGAACCGGCGAGTCGCCTTTGAAGCGCGTCTGGAATCCATCGATCTTGAACACCTCGATCACGCCGCCACCGATCGACGAGCCCATGACCTCGGTCTTGCGCGTCGCCCCTTCGATCTCGATGCGCACCGTGTTTGGATGGACGTCGCCGTGGTCCTCCTCGGAGAACTCGATGTTGACGCCCATCTGCTCGGCGATCCGGATCGCTTCCGGGATGCGCGGATCGTCGACGTTCAAGCCGATCGACCCGCCGACCAGCGCAAAGTCCGAACCGTGGCCGCGGTACGTCGCCGCGAGCGGCGGGTGCAGATAGAAACGGACGTCGACCGGATCTTCATCGAGGATCTCTCGCGCGACGCGCCCCAGGCGCGCGGTTCCGGCGGTATGGGAGCTCGACGGGCCGACCATCACCGGGCCCATGACATCGAGGATGCTGACTTTACGATCGTGGCGAATCGGCATGCGGCGCTCAGTCTAACGCGCGCGCCGCGCGGCTCTGCACACCGCGCAACCTCGTCTGTTACACTCCGCCCGGTCCAATGTCCGAGCGTCCCGTGATCCTGGTCGTCGATGACGACGCGCCGATCCTCCTTCTCATGCGGAACCTGCTGCGCGAGTTCGGATTCGATCCTGTCGCCGCGGGAAGCGGGCCGCAGGCGATCGAAGAGGCGCTCCGGCGCAAGCCCGATCTCATCCTGCTCGACCGCAACATGCCGGGGATGACGGGCGATGAAGTCCTGCGCGAATTGCGCGCCTCGGACACCCTGGCGCAGGTGCCGATTTTCATCCTCAGCGGCGAGCCGCTCGAGCAGGAGGAGATCGAGCGCATCGGCGCGACCGGCGCCGTCCTCAAACCGTTCGACCTCTCCTCGCTCGTGGCGACCATCCGCGACCACGTGACGGCCTGAGCCCGCTTCCCCACCTCCCCGCGCTTCAGCGAAGAAAATTTTGCTAAAGTCCGCCGTTGCATGATTCACAACGACGTCAACTCGCTCCGCAACGCATCCATCGACGATCTCGTGTACACCGCCGTCTTCGCGTCCGACGCCGCGACGAAAGCGGAGGCGCGCAAGCAGATTCACATGCAGGCGCGGCGCAGCGGCGCCGTCCCTTCCTCGATTCTCCCGCTCTACCGCGCCCTCGGCCGCGGTGAAGTCGCGCGCAAGTTCACCGTGCCGGCCTTCAACATCCGCGCGCTGACGTACGACGTTGCCCGCGCGCTCTTCCGCGCCGCGATGAAGCACGACGTCGGCCCGTTCATCTTCGAGATCGCACGCTCCGAGATCGGTTACACCGAACAGCGTCCCGGCGAATACGCGGCCTGCGTGCTCGCGGCCGCAATCAAGGAAGGCTACAAAGGCCCGGTCTTCATTCAGGGCGATCACTTCCAGGCCAGCGCGAAAAAGTGGGCGACGGAAGAAGGAAAAGCGTCGGAAGTGAAAGCGCTCGAGTCGCTGATCGATGAAGCGATCGCGGCCGAGTTCTACAACATCGACATCGATACCTCGACGCTGGTCGATCTCTCGTTCGACACGCGCGACGAGCAGCAGAAGAACAACTACATGTACACCGCGCATCTGACGAAATACATTCGCGAGCGCCAGCCGCAGGGCATCGAGATTTCGATCGGCGGCGAGATCGGCGAAGTCGGCAAGTACAACACGCAGCCGGACGAGGTTCGCGCCTACGTCGACGGCGTGAAGCGCGCACTCGGCGGCGATCCCGGCATGGCCAAGATCTCGGTGCAGACCGGCACTTCGCACGGCGGCGTGCCGATGGCCGACGGCACGATCGCGGAAGCGAAGATCGATTTCGACGTGCTCCGCGAAACGACCCGCATCTGCCGCGAGGAGTACGGCATCGCCGGCTCGGTGCAGCACGGCGCGTCGACGCTGCCGGAAGAAGTCTTCAACAAGTTCCCCGAAAACGATGCCGTCGAGATCCATCTCGCCACCGGCTTCCAGAACATGATCCTCGACGCGCCGACGCTGCCGCAGGAGATGAAGAACGAGATCCGGACGTTCTGCTTCGAGAACTGCGCTGACGAGCGCAAGTCGGGCGAAACGGACGAGCAGTTCGTCTACAAAACCCGCAAGAAGGCAATCGGCCCGTTCAAGCAGCGGATGTGGGAACTGCCGGACGAACAGAAGCAGCCGATCATCGACGCGATCGAAAAGAAGTTCGAGTTCCTGATGGACAAGCTCGCCGTCTACAACACGCGCGACATCGTCCTGCAGTACGTCCCCGCGACCGCTGCCGAACTGCCGGAGTACGCCGCCGCATCGGAAGAATTGACCGCTGCAGCGACGGTCGACCCGAACGAAGGCGAGTAGCGCAGCGGCTTGTGCCGCCGCAGCCACTCGTCTCTGCTCTCTGCCTCGTCTCTTGTGGAGCGGCGGGCTCTTAGCCCGCCGACGATCAATTGCTCGG
>DASVUA010000048.1:0-5694 GCA_036387295.1 Thermoanaerobaculia bacterium
GCGAGGGATTCGGAGGGGCGTTACCCGTTGTGCGTTGTCCGTTGTCCGTTGTCCGTTGCCTGTTGCCCGTTGTCCGTTGCCCGTTGTCCGTTGCCCGTTGTCCGTTGCCCGTTGCCCGGGCCGTGTCGCCCGGGCGAGAAAGCCCGGGTAACGGGTAACGGGTAACGGTAACCGGTCACGGGCAACGCCACCGCGATAAAGTTGACACCACATGCGCGCCGTCATCCTTCTCTCCGGCGGACTCGATTCCGCGACCGTGCTTGCGCTTGCGAAGCACGAAGGGCGCGAGTGTCACGCGCTCTCCATCGTCTACGGACAGCGGCATTCGGTCGAGCTCGAGGCGGCGAAGCGGGTGGCGCATGCGATGGGCGTGGCCGAGCATGTCGTCCATTCGCTCGATCTGCGCGTGTTCGGTGCGAGCGCGCTGACGAGCGACATCGACGTGCCGAAAGACGCCGTCGACGCGCCCGGCATCCCCATCACCTACGTCCCCGCACGCAATACGATCTTCCTCTCCCTCGCCCTCGGATACGCGGAAGCGCGCGGCGCGCAGGAGATCTGGATCGGCGTGAACGCGCTCGATTACAGCGGCTATCCCGACTGCCGCCCCGAGTTCATCGACGCGTTCCAGCAGGTCATCCGCACGGGCACGCGCAGCGGCGTCGAGCGCAACGAACCGCGCCTCGTCGCCCCGCTGCTGCAAATGTCGAAAGCCGACATCATCCGCCGCGGCGTCGACCTCGGCGTCGACTACGCCCTCACCCACTCCTGCTACGACCCCGCCCGCGACGGCCGCGCCTGCGGACACTGCGACTCCTGCCTCCTCCGCCGCCGCGGATTCGAGGAGGCGGGAGTGGTGGATCCGACGACGTACGTGTGATTGTTGTCCGTTGCGAGTTCCCCGTTGCCCGTTCCCCGTTACCCGGGCTGTACCGCCTGGCGACACGGCCCGGGCAACGGGCAACGGACAACTCGCAACAATCGATACACTCCCCCCGCCACATGCGCATCACTGAAATCTTTTTCTCGATTCAAGGCGAGTCTTCCCACGCGGGGCGGCCGTGCGTGTTCGTGCGGCTCACCGGCTGCAATCTGCGCTGCACGTGGTGCGATTCGGAGTACACGTTCACCGGCGGCGAGCGGATGTCGCTCGACGAAGTTGTAGCGCAGGTGAAGAGCTACGGCTGCAATCTCGTCGAAGTGACGGGCGGCGAGCCGCTGGCGCAGAAGGAGGCGTTCGAGCTGATCAGCCGCCTCTGCAACGACGGCTTCGAAGTGCTGATCGAGACCTCCGGGTCGATCGACATCACGCCCGTCGACCGGCGCGCGAAACTGATCCTCGACGTGAAATGTCCCGCTTCCGGCGAAGTGGAAAAGAATCGCTGGGCGAATCTCGACGAACTGCTGCCGCACGACGAGGTGAAGTTCGTCGTCGCCGACCGCGGCGATTACGAATTCGCGAAACGGGTCATCGAAGAAAAGCGTCTCGACGGCAAGACCGTGCTCCTCTCGCCCGTCTGGGGGAGAATGGACATCAAGGAGCTTGCGGAATGGATGCTGGCCGACCGCGTGCCGGCGCGTCTGCAAACGCAACTGCACAAACACATCTGGGGGGCTGACGTTCACGGCGTATGACGACCCGACTCGATCACATCGGTATTGCAGTGAAATCGCTGGAGGCGGCGAAGATTTACGAGCTCCTCGGCCTCGCCGTGCAGCACGTCGAGACGGTTGATACGCAGCGCGTGAAGACCGCCTTTCTCTCGGTCGGCGATTCGAATCTCGAGCTGCTCGAACCGACCTCGCCCGATTCGCCGATCGCGAAATTCATCGAGAAACGAGGCGAAGGCATCCATCACATCTGCCTCCGCGTCGACAGCATCGAAGAGCATCTCGAACGGCTGAAAGCCGCCGGATACCGGCTCGTCAACGAAGCGCCGGTGCCCGGTGCGCACGGATGCCGCGTCGCGTTTCTGCATCCCTCCGCGGGAAACGGCGTGCTGATTGAATTGAGCGAGAAAGCGGAATGACTGGGAAATGATCGAAGGATTCGAACCGAACGCGCTCGTCATTGCGAATCTCGTGAATCCGAAGGAGAAATTCTTCGGCGTGCTGCGCGCGCTCTCGCCCGCCGGCATCACGATGCGCGCGATGAATCTCGATTCGTTCGACGACTGGATTCACCAGCTCGCGCGCGCCGAAGATGCGGAGATCGAAATGGTGACGATGTTCGTGCCGCTGTTCCGCGTCGAGCGGCTGTTTCTCGACGAGCCGGCAGGCGCGGTGAAGTCGTACTCGCAGCGGTTCGAGCAGGTCGTCGGACAGAGCGTCGGCGACTATCTCGGCCTGACGAAAGACGCTGGAAACGGCCGCTCCGTATAATCCGCGCGCGAACTCGATTTCCCGGAGGAATCTACGTTGTCACGACATACACGCATTCTGCTGTCCGCATTGCTCGTCCTCATCGCGACTTTCGTCGCGTGCAAAGGTGCCGAGGAGGAGCTGGCCGAGCCGGAAGCCTTCAGCTTCGTCGTCTATCCCGGCTCGCGTTACCTGGGGCAGCTGACCGAGAACACCAAAGCGGCGCACCGGGTGATCAACCCGTCGCAGGAACCGCCGCCGACCGCGATCTACGACACCGAAGCGCCGTTCGAACAGGTGGCGGAGTATTACGCGAAACAGTACGGCTACCAGCTCACCTCGTCCGAGGCGAATCTCGACCTCAATGCGGCCAAGCCGCCGGCGCGCTATCGCTCGGGCGACCTCACCGCCGACGCGAAAGCGATCGAGCCGATCATCCGGCAGATGAACCTGCCGACCGACATCTCCAAAGCATCCGGCGCGTACAAAGCGGCCGACATCGAGCCGCGCCCGAACCGCCCCCGCGTCACGATCCAGCGCCCGTACTTTGACGTGCTGACCTCGCAGGTCGTCGACCGCACGCTCATCCTGATGTCGCGCTGAGTGAGCACGCGCACCGTTCTCATCGCCGGCCTCGGCCTGATCGGCGGCTCCGCCGGAATGGCCTTGCGGCGGCGGGGATGGACGGTGCGCTACCTCGATCCCCACGTCGCGCTCGACGATGCGCAACGTGCCGGCGCCGCCGACGCGCGCGCCGAAACGCTCGACAGCGCCGAGCTGCTGCTGCTCGCGACGCCGGTCGACATCGCAATCGAACAACTCCGCTCCGTGCACAGCAGCGGCGTCGTCACCAGCGCGTGCAGCGTCATGCGCCCGTTGCGCGACGCTGCGCCGGGTGGCGTCACGTTCATCTCCGGCCATCCGCTCGCCGGCTCGCACGAACGCGGCCTCGGCGCGGCGCGTGCCGATCTCTTCGAAGGAAAGCGTTGGTTCGTCGACGGCGACGATCCGTTCGTCGATGAGCTCGTGCGCGACTGCGGCGCCGTCCGCGAACGTGTCGGCGCAGCGGAACACGATGCGGCGGTCGCATTGACCAGCCACCTGCCGCAGATCCTCTCGACCGCGCTCGCCGCGCATCTGCAGCGTCAGCGCGGCGACCTGCTGCGCTTTGCCGGCACGGGGCTCGAGACTTTCCTGCGCCTCGCCGGCAGCAGTGCCGAGGTGTGGCAGCCGGTGATCGACTCCAATCGCGACAACCTCGAGCCGCACGCCGATGCAGTCGCGGAAATCGTGCGCAACATCCTGCGCGGCGACTCCGCATCGATCTTCGCCGACGCGCAGCAGTTCCGGAAGACGCAGTGAACTTCGCGTGGCTCTACGTCGGCGCGGTGTACGCCGCGGCCGTTGCGATCGCGCGCCGCGCCGGTGTCGCGCTGCCGAAGCGCGGCGCGCTGCTTTTCTACGCGCTGACGCTGCTCTATCTCTTCAAACCGCTCACCGGGCCGTACGTCAACGTTGCGCCGGACGTCTTGCTGCTCGTGCCGCCCTGGAGCGCATCTGCGCCGGCCGGCTTCGACCGGCTCGACGTTTCGAACCATGAGCTGCAGGACATCGTCTTTCAGTTCATCCCCTGGACCGGGCAGGTGCACGCATCGTGGCGCGCGCTGAAGCCGCCTCTCTGGAATCCGCTCGCCGCGTGCGGCATGCCGCTGATGGCGAACATGCAGAGCGGCGCGATGTCGCCGCTACGCATCCTGACGATCGGGCTGCCGCTGCCGTTTTCGATTCATGCGGAAGCGGCGCTGAAGATTCTGGTCGCACTGACGTTCACCTTTCTCTTCTGCCGGCGGCGTTACGACGTGATGCCGTCGATCATCGGCGCGATCGCATTCGGTTTCGGCACGTTCATCACGCTCTGGCTCCACTTTCCGCATCCGAACGTGGCCGCGTTTCTTCCCGCCGTGCTCTATCAGATCGACCTCCTCGCTGACGGGAGGACGCGCGGACGCGTGCTCTTCGCGGCGCTGCTCGGGCCGGTGCTGCTCTTCGGCGGCCATCCCGAATCGACCGGACACGTCGTCTTTTTCGCCACGCTCTACGCGCTCTGGCTGATCTTCGCGGAGCGGATCAAGGGACTGCTCGCCACGCTTCTCGGAGTGTCGGTCGTCTCGTTGCTGCTGGCCGCGCCGGTGCTTCTGCCGTTCGCCGAAATCCTGCCGCACTCGACCTCGTATCAGCACGCGCTCGGGCAATCGCACGCGAAGGGGACGGCGTACTCCGACGCGGGCGCGCTCGCGCTGCTCGTCCATCCGCGCATCTACGGCCAGCGTCCAGCACCGACGTGGCATCCGGCCATCATCGAGACCGCGGCCGGCTTCTCAGGACTCCTCGGCATCGGCGCGTTTTTCGGCATGCTCGTGCGCGCGGTCGCACGGCGCCGCGTCCGCGAGCGCGAGGTGTTCTTTCTCCTCGCCAGCGTGCTGATGTTCGCGGTGATCGACGACTGGCCACTCGTGGCCGCGCCGATTCGCCATCTCTTCTCCATCGCCCTCAACGCGCGCTTCCGGCTGCTGCTGGCGTTTCTCCTGTCGATCCAGACCGCGGCGCTGATCCATTTCGTCCGCCGCGGAGAAAACATCCGCGCGCTCATCGCCGCGATCGCCGGCGCACTCGCCATCCTCGCTTTCGTGCTCACCGCCACGCATTTCCCGAGTGCGGAGACGAAGCAGTTCGCGACCGACACCGCACTGCCGAGCGTGATCGTGCTCGCGCTCGCCGCGCTCGTGCCGGTGCGCCGCACGCAACGGCTCGCCCTGCCGCTGCTCGCCATCGCGCTTTACGCGGAGCTGTGGGGCGCCGCGCACAGCTGGCACCCGGTGCGGCGGCAGGTCGACATCTATCGCCGCACGCCGCTCATCGATGCGCTGACGCGGCTGCAGCAGGGGCAGCGCGAGCCGTATCGCATGGTCGGCATCGGTCCTGTGCTCTTCCCGAACACGCAGGCGCCGTTCGGCCTCGAAGACGTGCGGGTGAAAGACGCCTTGAGTAGCGCGCGGTACGTCGATCTTCTCGCGCGCGAGGTCAAAGGCTTCGACATCGCCGACTACTACATGAAGTGGGACGACGCCGGAACGCCGCTCCTCGATCGGCTGAACGTGCGCTGGGTGGTGACCGAAGCGAATGCGCGGCTGCGCGATCGTGCGCGCTATCGCCTGCGGTACGACGGCTACGACGGCCAGATCTATGAAAACCTCCGCGTGATGCCGCGCTTCTTTGCGCCCGGCGCAAACGTCGCGGTTTCGGCGTACGACGGTGATTCGTACGAGCTGCGCG
>DASVUA010000049.1:0-3581 GCA_036387295.1 Thermoanaerobaculia bacterium
AGAACGCCGTGCGCATTCTTTCGGTACACGCGGCGAAAGGGCTCGAGTTCGACACGGTGATCCTCCCCGACCTCGCGTTCCCGACCGCGAGCAGCGATGCGCTGCAGCTCTTCACGGTCGAGCAGCCGAAGAGCCTCGTGCTCGCGGGGCGCGCGGAATCGATCTCGGCGAACTTCCGTCACGCGGGCGAAGACAAACTGAAGAAGCTGAGCGGCAAGCGCGACGAAGCCGAAATGCGCCGCCTGTTTTACGTCGCGGTGACACGCGCAAAAACCGACGTGCTCTTCGTCTGCAACCTGCACGAAGAGACGAAAAACATCGGCTTCCTCAAATGCCTCACCGAGGCGTTGGGAGTCGAGCGAAAAGAACTGCCGCTGCTGTGGCCTGACGCCGGACGCGAAGTGCGTGAAACGCCGATCGGGCCGGTCGCATTCGAGCATTCGCGTGCGGCGAGCGCGCAGCCGGCAGAGCGCACGCGCAAGCGGCTGCGCGACGACGCGCTCGAAGCAGAGCTCGCCAACGGCGAAATCGTTCCCGCAGGCATTGCCTCGCCTCACGCCGTCGCGGCCACGCTCACGACGGCCGAGATTGCCGCACGCCGAGCCGGTCCGCGCGGACGCGCCGCCGGCACGCTGCTCCATCGCCTCCTCGAACTGTGGGACGGACGCGGCGACACCGAACCGCTGCTCCGCCAGCTCGCCGTCGAAGCGGGAGCCGACGCCGACATCGTGAACCGCGTCCGCAAACGCCTCGCGATCGTCGCGCGCTCCCCGTTCCTCGCGCGCATCGCGAAGGCGGAAACGGTCGGCCGCGAAGTGCCGGTGCGCTTTCACGACGAAGCAGGCGTGCTCCTCGAGCGCCGCATCGATCGCCTGCTGCGCGAAGAGCAGGCCGACCTCGTCGTCGACTACAAGAGCGGCAGTCCCGAACCGGCACGCGTTGAGCGCGACCGCATCCAGGTCGCCCGCTACTGCAGCGCGATCTCGGCGATCAGCGGCCGCCCATGCAGAGGCGCGCTCTGGTACATCGACCTCGACAGCGACGCCGTGATTGAAGTCTGAGCGCGGCGCGCGCCGGATAGAATCGCGCCGTGCCGCTGTCCAAAGTCGTCCTGCTGTCGTTCATCACGCTCATCACGATGGTGAACCCTCTCGCCATCATCCCGTCGTTCGTCGCGCTCACCAGTAACGTCTCGCGCGCCGGACGTGCGCGGGTCGCGCTCGTGGCGTCGATGGCGTGCGTCGTCGTGCTGACGCTGTTCCTCGTTGCAGGCAACTGGGTGTTCCAGTTCTTCGGCATCACCGTTCCCGCGTTTCAGATCATGGGGGGCATCATCTTTTTCACAAACGCGCTGCGCACGCTCGTGGAGCGCGACGAGCGGCGCGTGTACAACATCGGCGGCGAGAAGCGCACGGCCGATCACGACTTCGAGAAAGCGGAAGAAGATCCCGATTCCATCGCCGTCGTGCCGCTCGCGATTCCGATGCTTTCGGGTCCCGGCGCGATCACGTCGACGATGCTGCTGGTCAATCTCTATCCGACCGTCGAACAGAAACTCGCCGTCACGATCGCCATCATGGCCGTCGGTGTGGCGTGCTACCTGGTCCTGCTCGCGGCCGTGCCGCTGTCGCACTGGATCGGCGATCGCGGCCGGGCCGTGTTCACGAAAGTCATGTCGCTCCTCCTCGGCGCGATCGGCATCCAGTTCATCATCAACGGCCTCAAGCCGGTGTTGACCGAGATCATTCGCGCGAGCTGAGGCCGCGCCGCCGGCAGCAGTTCATGCGAGGTCGATGCGCAGGATAAACTTCCGGCCATGTTCATCGGCCACCACGCCGCGGGGTTCGCCGGCAAGCGACTGGCGCCGCATGTGTCGCTCGGCACGCTCTTCTTCGCAGCAACGTTTCTCGATCTGCTCTGGCCCATTCTGCTGCTGCTCGATCTCGAGCACGTGCGCATCGATCCCGGCAACACGGCGTTCACGCCGCTCGATTTTTACGACTATCCGATCTCGCACAGCCTCGTGACCGTCCTCGGCTGGTCCGTCGCCGTGGCGGTCGTGTATCGCATCGTGAGAAAGACGTGGAACGGCGCGGCGATCGTCGGAGCGGCAGTGCTCAGTCACTGGGTGCTCGACTTCGTCACGCATCGTCCCGACCTGCCGCTCTGGCCGGGCGGTCCGCTGGTCGGGCTCGGCCTCTGGAACTCGGTCGCGGCGACGATCGTGGTCGAGGCTCTGCTCTTTGTCGCCACACTCGCGCTCTATCTGCGCACGACGGTCGCGCGCGACCGGACCGGTTCCGTCGCGCTCTGGTCGCTCGTCGGATTCGTCGTCATCATCTACATCGCGAACGTCACCTCTCCGCCGCCGCCGAGCGCGAACGCCATCGCCTGGGCCGCACTTGCGGCATGGGTGTTCGTGCCGTGGGGCGTCTGGATCGACCGGCACCGGCGGCCGCGCACCTCGTGAAAGCGCTGTTCATCGTCAACGAGCGTTCCGGCAGGAAGCGGACGTACGACATCGCCGAGGTGATTCGCGCCGCGACCGGATTCGAGAGCGAGATTCTCGGATGCGGACGGAAGGAAGATCTCGACGCGATGATCGACCGCGCGGAACGCGACGCGTTCGACGTCGTCTTCGCGGTGGGCGGCGACGGCACGGTGCACGAGACGGCGAAACGGCTGATCGGACGCAAACCGGCGCTCGGCATCCTCCCCACCGGCTCCGGCAACGGCTTCGCGCGGCACATCGGTTTGCCGGTCGATCCCGCGCGCGCACTCGATTCCTGCAGCGGCGGCCGCATCGTCACGATCGACACGGCACGCGTCAACGATCACCCGTTCCTCGGCGTGATGGGCATCGGGTTCGACGCGATGATCGCCGACCGCTTCGCCTCGAGCACCGTGCGCGGGCTCGAGACGTATGTGAAAGAAGGACTCCGCGCGTTCCACGACTTCAAGGCCGAGGAGTACGAGCTCGTCGCCAACGGCCAGACCATCCGCCAACACGCGTTCGTCGTCGCCATCGCGAACTCCGGCCAGTACGGGAACAACGCCCGCATCGCGCCGCTCGCCTCGCTGCAGGACGGCCTGCTCGACGTCGTGATCGTGAACGACACGAACGTCGTCGAAGCAGCATTCATCCTCGCCCGCCTCTTCTCCGGAACCATCCACCACTCCCGCGGCGTGACCACCCTGCAGACCGGAGAGCTCACCATCCGCCGCCCCGCCGAAGGCCCCGCTCACCTCGACGGCGAACCATTCACCCTCCCCGCCGAGCTGACAATACGCATCATCCCCCAGTCGCTCCGATTGCTAGTGCCCGACAACGCCACCGCGCTGTGAGCAACCGAAACGCCCGCGCATTCACGACGAACGCACCTTTGGTGGCGCGGCGGGCTCTTAGCCCGCCGAGAATAATTCGGCGGGATAAAGCCCGCCGCTCCACTAAACACACGCGTCATTGCCGGACGAGCTTCCCTGCGACCGGAACTCGCCGAAACGCCAGAAACGCGCGCATTCGCGAGAACGCACCATTCGGTGGAGCGGCGGGCTCTTAGCCCGCCGAGCATATTCGGCGG
>DASVUA010000050.1:0-8464 GCA_036387295.1 Thermoanaerobaculia bacterium
ACCGTCTGCGCCAGTCGCCGCTTTCTACGCCGCAGCACAGCTGCGGCGCGCGCTGGCTCTGCCACCGCGTAGAAAGCGGCGGCTTTGCCGCCGCACTCCACACTGAACGTGTGTCATTCCGAGCCGCGACGACGCCGAGGAATTCCCTGCGTAACGGAGCGCGCGCCGTGTTTCCGCAGGGGATCCTTCGACCGTCCTTCGCCGCTCACGCGGCTGCGGCGGCTCAGGATGACACCTGCGCCTTCACCACGTCGTTGCACGTGTGCCTTCCTGCCACAACCGCGTTCAGTTTGGAGTGCGGCGACGCCAGTCGCCGCTTTCACTCCCCGCAGCAAAACCCACCCTCAGTGCGCGGTCGCCTCTTCCTGTTTTGCGTCTTTGGTCATCAACCCTGACAGTTTGGTTTTGATGCGGTCGGCGACGACGAAGAAGGCGGGGACGACGAGGAGGGAGAGGGCGGTCGAGATCACGAGGCCGCCGATGATGGCGACGGCCATCGGGCCGCGGGTTTCGGCGCCGGGGCCGAGTGCGAGCGCGGGGGGGACGGCGGCCATCAACGTCGCGGCGGAGGTCATCATGATCGGACGCAGACGCACCGGACCCGCTTTCAGCATCGCGTCGAGCGCGCTCATTCCTTCCTGCTGCTTCTGCACGGCGTAATCGACGAGGATGATCGAGTTCTTCTTCGCGATTCCGAGCAGCAACAGCAGGCCGATCATCGAGAAGATGTTGATCGTCTTGCCGGTGACGAGCAGCGCGAACGCCGCACCGGCGATCGAAAGCGGCAGAATCGAGAGCACGGTCACCGGATGCAGGAACGAGTTGAACTGCGACGCGAGCACCATGTACGCGACGAGCACGCCGAGCACGAGCGCGAACATCAGCTGTCCCATCGATTCGCGGAACGCGACCGATGAGCCGCCGAGCACCGCGCGATATCCAGGCGGCAGATCTTTGCTGATCTGCTCGATGTACGCGAGCGCTTCGTTCTGCGATTTGCCCGGCGCGACGTTGCCGTAGATCGAGATTGCACGCTCGCGGTCGCGCCGCGTGACCGACTGCAGCGCGGGACGCTCTTCTTCTTTCACGAGCGCCGACAGCGGCACGAGCTCGCCCGACGCGGTTCTGATGCGCAGCCGCGAGAGATCCTCGGGGCGCGTGCGCTGGTTCGCGAGCAACCGCGTGCGGATGTCGATGCGTCGGCCGCCGCTCGAATACTTGCCCGAGCGCACGCCGCCGACGAGCGCGTTGATCGTCGTCGCCACTTCTTCGACCGACACGCCGAGGTCCGCGGCACGGGCGCGATCGGGCACGATGCGCAGCTCCGGCATGCCGACCTGGTAATCGGTATCGACGTCCGTCGCGAAACCGGACGCGGTCAGCTTGTCGCGCATCTCGGTCGAGATCTGCGTCAGCTTTTCCCAATCGCTCCCGCGCACGGAGAACTCGATCGGGAAGCCGCGCTGCGCGGTGAAGCCTTGCTGCGAAAGGTCCTGCACGACGGCGCGAACGCCGGGATATGAATTGAACTCGTTGCGCAGCGCCGACGCGAACTCCTGCTGGCTGCGCTCGCGCTCCTTCGGCGGAACCATCGTCACGAAGAGGATGCCGCTGTTCACGCCGCCGCCGCCGAAGCCGCCGACGCTGCCGAACACGCGCACCGTTTCCTTCTGCTGCATGAGGAACTGTTCGGCGCGCTGGAAGACACGATCGGTCTCGGAGAGATCCGACCCGACCGCGGTCTGCAGGCGCACCATGAGGCGGCTCTGATCCTGCGAGGGGACGAATTCGCTCGGCAGTTTTTTGTAGACGAAGATCGAAGCGATGAACACGCCGACCGCCATGAGCAGCACCATCACCGGATGGCGCAGGCCGCGCGCGAGCACGCGGCTGTAGGCGGCGGAGAGTCGGTCGAACGCGCGATCGACGAAGTGGCCGAGTTTCGACTGCCGCTCGCCCGCGGTCTTCAGCATCTGCGCGGAGCGCGCCGGCGCGAGCGTGATCGCTTCGACATACGACAGCAGCACCGCGACGCACAGCGTCACGCCGAACTGCAGAAAGAACTTCCCGATGATCCCTTTCATGAAGACGACGGGGAGGAAGATCGCGCAGACGGCCAGCGTCGCCGCAAGTGCGGCGAAGCTGATCTCCATCGTTCCTTCACGCGCCGCGGTGACGCGGTCTTTGCCCATCTCGCCGTGGCGGAAGATGTTCTCGAGCACCATGATCGCGTCGTCGACGACGATGCCGACGGCGAGCGCGAGGCCGAGAAGCGTGAAGGTGTTGAGCGTGAAGCCGAAGAAGTAGATGAAGGCGACCGTGCCGAGGAGCGACATCGGGATCGCGAGGATGACGTTGAGCGTCGCGCCGAGCGAGCCGAGGAAGAGCCAGCAGATGATCGCCGTCAGGATGACGGAGAGCAGCAGTTCGAACTGAATCTCGTGCACCGACTCTTCGATGAACTGCGTCGAGTCGAAGTTGATGCCGAGCTCCATCCCCGGCGGCAGCGTTTTCTGAATCGCAGCGATTTCTTCTTTGACGCCGCGCGCAACTGCGACGGCGTTCGAGCCGCGCTGCTTGCGAATGCCCATGCCCTGGGCAGGTTCGCCGTTGACGCGCGAGACGCGGCGGACGTCTTCGAACCCGTCTTCGACGATCGCGACGTCGCTGAGGTAAACCGGCGAGCCCTGCACGTTCGTGATGACGAGACGGCGGAATTCGTCGAGATCGAATGCTTCGCCGAGCACGCGTACGTTGACTTCGCGGCCGGCGGTTTCGAGACGTCCGGCGGGCAGTTCCACGTGTTCGTTGCCGATCGCGCGCAACACCTCGGCCACGGTGACGCGGCGCTCGTCGAGCTTGTCGGAATCGATCCAGATGCGGATGTTCCGAAGCACCGAGCCGACCTGAATTTCGCCGACGCCGGGCACCGTCTGCAGCCGCTCTTTCACGCGGTAGCGCGCAAAGTCGGAGAGCATCTGCGGCGAATACGGGCCGGAAAGGCCGACCCACATGATCGGCTGGTCTTCAGGATTCGTTTTCGAGACGACCGGCGGCTCGATGTCGCGCGGCAGGAGGCGCTGCGCCTGCGCGACGCGCGTCTGCACGTCCTGCAGCGCGAGATCGACGTTGCGCGAGAGGTCGAGCTCGACGGTGATGTTGCCGCTCCCCTGGCGCGAGGTGGAGGTGACGTTGCGCACGCCCTGCACCTGCATCACCGCTTCTTCGATCGGCTCGACCACGTCGTGCTCGATCACTTCCGGCGCCGCTCCTTCCCACGCCACGCCGACGTTGATGGTCGGAAAGTCGACGTCGGGAAATTGGGAGATGCCGATCCGCGACGCCGCAACGCCGCCGAAGACGACCGTCGCCGCCATGATCATCCAGGCAAAGACGGGGTTTTTGATGCAGATGTCGGTGATTTTCATTGTGTACTCGAGGCGCTTGGTTCTTTGAGGCGCTTAGGCGCGGAGGCGCTTAGGCGCTTGGGTGACTTTTGGTTGCATCGCGTGAGTGCCTCTTTCCGCTCGGCTCACGTTTGATTCAGGCGATGAGGCACCCAGGCGCCTCCGCGCCTAAGCGCCTACGCGCCTCACTTCGTAACCCGCACCTTTGCTCCGTCTTTCAATGCTTCGGCTCCGCGGACGACGAGGGTTTCGCCGGCTTGGAGGCCTTCGCGGACTTCGACCTGGCCGTCGGCGGTGCGCATGCCGAGGGTGAGGACGCGTTGTTGTGCGACACCGTTCGAGACGGTGAATGCGAGGAATCCTTTTTCGCTGGGGCGGATCGCGGTCTGCGGGATGACGGGCGACTGGCGCGCGGCGCCGATCGGAATCGTCACGCGTGCGAATGCGCCGGGGCGCAGTTGCGGATCGTTTGCGTTGAGCACGTGCGCGGTGACATCGACCATGCGCGAGCTCTGCGTCGCGGCGGCGGCGACGTGCGTGATGCGCGCGCTGTGCTGCGTCTGATCCTCACCCACATTGAAGCGCGCCACGATGCCGGGGCGGAGCGGCGACGATTCCTGTTCCGGAACCTGGAAGCGCAGCAGCAGCGGATCGCGGCGGACAAGCGTGCCGAGAACCGTTCCCACCGGCACGTATTGCCCTGTTTCGACGGTGCGCGTCTGCATGATGCCGCTGACCGGCGCGCGGACGAATGCATCGCGGAGATTCAGTTTGGCCTGCGCGAGCGCCGCCTGCGCCTGCTGCACCTCGGCTTCGGTCGACTGCACTTTCGTGCGCCACGTTTCGACTTCTTCGCCGCGGATGAGGCCGGGGTTCTTCGCGCTCGCGGCTTGACGGCGTGCGTATCCCGCCTGCGCTTCGCCGAGCGCCGCGCGCGCCTTGTTCACCGTCGCTTCCGCCGCCGAAACGGCGAGGCGATAACGCTCCGGTTCGATCTCCGCGAGCGCCTGTCCTTTGCTGACGAGCTGCCCCTCGGTGAACATCACCCGCTCGATCGCTCCCGCGACGCGCGCGGTGACGGCCACCCGCTCGAACGCATCGAGCGAGCCGACGGCGTTCACCGAATACTCCACGTTCCGCGATTCGACGGCGTGCACTTCGACCGGGAACTCCATCGCTTTGCGCGCGCCGCCGGGAGCGCCACCAGGACCGCCAGCGCCGCCTTGTTTCGGCGCCGCGTCGCCTTTCGAACAGGCGAGCGCGAACGGAAGAACAGCAATCGAAGCAACCAGCAACAGCGTCTGTCTCATTTACTCGTTTCCCATCGGCGCATCGCCGCTCGCCTCGCGCAGCGAGAGATACGCGAGCGCCATTCTGTACCTGGCCGTCACCTGCGCCACTTCCGCTTCGAACAGCCGCTGCGTCGCATCCGCGAGCTCGAGCGCGCTGGCGAGGCCTTCGCGATAGAGCGCGTTCGTTTCGTCCGCATTGCGCCGAGCGGCGCCGAGCGCCGCCGTTGCTTCGCGCAGCGATGCCTGTTCGGTCGTGAGCTGCACGCCCGCGCTGCGCAGCTCGCGCTCCACGTCGCGCAGCTCCGCTTCGAGCCGCAGCTCTTCGCCGCGCAGTTGCGCCGCGCGCTCGGCACGCTCGGCTCCGCGAACGCCGGCGTCGAATACCGGCCAGGCGAACGAGAGGCCGACAAAGCCTTCGTTGTTGCGATCGCTGAAGAGCGCACCGTCATTGATGTTGCGCGTCTGCGCGTTGAAGAGCACCGAGGGGATGAAGCGCGCGTTCGGCTCGTCGGCGAATGCGCGGCTCGCTTCGACGAGCGCGCGCTGCGCCGCGACGTCGCTGCGGCGCACCTGCGCGGCGGAGACCGTGTTCTCGCCGAACACCGGCGGGTTCGCGGCCGCTTCGAGCAACGCGGACGGCGCAGCGAGCGACGTGACTTCAGTGCGCAACAGATTCGACAGCTCGATGCGCGACGCCTGCACGTCCCCCGAGGCCTGTGCGACGCCGCGTACGGCCGTCGCGAGCTCGAGCTCCGCGCGCGTCACGTCGTTCGAGCTGACGAGGCCAGCTTCGAAGCGGGCGCGCACATCGTCGAGATTCGTCTGCGCGAAATCGCGGCGATGCTCGGCCGCGCGCAGCACCTGTTCGTAGCTGAGCGTGGCGAGAAAGACCGTCGCCGCGTCGTAGCCGAGAAGCCGTTTCGATTCGGCGGCGGTAAAGCGGGTCGCGTCGCGCTCGAAACGCTGCGCGCGATAAAGAGGAAACGCACGCGCATCGAAAATCGGCTGTGTCAGCAGCGCCGACGTGGCGAGCGTGCGCTCGGTGCGGTCGGTGTAATCACCGCGGAGATTGCCGCCGATGTCGACGCGCGGCAGAAACGCGGTGCGGGCACGGCGTACGCGCGCCTCGGCAGCCTCGACTGTCGTTTCGGCAATCGCGGCGCGCTCGTTCCGCTCGACCGCAAGCGCCACTGCACGTTCGATCGTCAGAGGAGCGATCGCGACCGGAGCGTCTTGCGCGTAAACATAGGGAGCGAGAACAACTGCAAGGAAAACGAGGGGGTGCTTCACGTCGGCCGATTAGAACACGCCCGTTCGGTTTCCTATGTCCCACGCCTGTTACCGGATCGTTGCGTTTACGTCGATCGTCGTACCAATCGCCGCGTCCGCTTTGGAGGTGATGCGAATCTCCTCGTGCAGCGTGCCGGCTTTCGCGCGTGCGCCGTCGATCGTGACGGTGATGTTCTCCTTCGCTTTCGGCGGAATCACCGGCGCGTGTTCGTAGAAGAGGCAGCGGCAGGCCGAGCGCGCCACCTGGATCGACATCGGCTCGTCGGTCGTATTGCTCAATTCGTACTGCCGCGTCGCGCGCGTGCCTTTGCGGATCGTGCCGTAATCGTGCGCGACCGGCACGACTGCCAGTCCGGTGGACACGGCCGCTGCGGCTGCCGGCGCGACGGTGTCGTCGACGGTGGGCGTGCCGGCGGCATCGCTGTCGGTCGTCACCGCGGCCGTGCGTTCTTCGACGATCGACGGATCGCGCTCGTCGTCTCCGCTCCCGCGCCAGACGAGCCAGCCGATCAACGCGAGTGCGACGAGCGCCGCGGCGAGGATGAGCGGCACGCGCGAGCGCGGCTCAGCCGTGTCCGCGGTACGGATCGACGGCGGAACGGCCGGCGGCTCAGCGAGCTCACGATGCGTGGCAGGAGGTGGCGTCGCCGCGGCGGGCGGACGCACACCGGCGTCATGCGCTTCCGGCCGCTGCGGCTCCGCTACCGGAGGCACGACCGGCGGCGCGGCGGGCGGCATGGCCGCCGGCTTCCCTTCGAGCTCCTCGACCTTCGCCAGCGCGCGATCGAGCTCTCCGATGAGGCGCTGGTATTCGCCGGCCAGATACTCGGTCGGCGCATCGACCGTCATCCGCTGCAATGCATCGCGATGCTGCCGGTAATGCTGCCGCAGCACTTCAATCTCGCGGGCCCGGTCGCCGCGCTTCACGTTGATCGTTCCGAAATCGTCCTCAGACATGGCGTGGCGTGGTTGCAAAAAGCGCGCTGCTGTGGGACGGCCTGCGGCCGGGCGTTCGGCTTTGGGCGTTTGGGGGCTCTCGCTGAAACTTCGCATCTCGCGAATCACCCCGAACGCCTGACGCCCAAAGCCCGCGCGCGCCAGCGCGCCCCCACCGCACATGACTTCATCGCGCAGTTGTGTTTCGATACCCGCGATGAAGGTTTACATCGGGCAACTGAACACCACCGTCGGCGCGCTCACTTCGAATGCGGAGCTGATCCGCCGCGCGTATGACGACGGAGTGCGCGCGGGAGCGGACGTCGTGCTCGTCCCCGAGCTCGCCGTCACCGGCTATCCGCCGCGCGACCTGCTCGATCGTCCGTACTTTGTCGACGCGGCGCAGCAGATCAAACAGTCGCTCGCCGAGATGACGGGCGAGACGACGCTCATCTTCGGCTGCCCGGTGCGCACCGCGAGCTGGTGCGGCAAGCCGCTGCACAACGCGGCGATCGTGGCGCGCGGCGGCCGCATCGTCCTCGAGCAGCACAAGGTGCTGCTGCCGACCTACGACGTGTTCGACGAGATGCGCTACTTCGAGCCGGGCAAAAACGTGCAGTGCGTCGAGATCGCCGGCCGCCGCGTCGGCGTTTCGATCTGCGAGGACTTCTGGTTCGACGACGAGGCGTTCGGCACGAAGCTCTACTGCCGCAATCCGGTGGACGAGCTCGCGCGCCAGGGCGCCGAGATCTTCCTCAATATCTCCGCCTCGCCGTTCAATGCCGGCAAGCGCCGCACGCGCTGGGAGATCTTCTCCGGCATCGCCCGTCGCTACGACGCGCCGCTCGTTTACGTGAATCAGGTCGGCGGCAACGACGAGCTGCTGGTCGACGGGTCGTCGATCGTATTCGACGAGTCGGGACAAACGGTTTTCTGCGCGCCGGCGTTCGAGTCGCACGGTTCTCTCGTGCAGTTGCAGGGCAGTCCGTGCGAAATGATTCTGGCCCTGGGCGAGGAGGAGGAGATCGGACGCGCGCTCATCCTCGGCCTCCGCGACTACATTCGCAAATGCGGCTTCAAGGACGTCGTCCTCGGCCTTTCCGGCGGCATCGATTCGGCGCTCACCGCGGCCATTGCAGTCGAAGCGCTCGGCCCGGAGCATGTGACCGGCATTGCGATGCCGTCGCAGTTCTCCTCCCAACACTCGGTCGATGACGCGCGTACATTGGCCGAAAATCTCGGCATCGCGTTTCACGTCGTGCCGATTGCCGACCTTTACGCGCCTTACGAAACGGCGATCGATACGCTGTTCGAGGAAAAGAAATTCGACACCACGAACGAGAACGTCCAGGCGCGCATCCGCGGCAACATCCTGATGGCCTGGTCGAACCGCACCGGCGCGATGGTCCTCACCACCGGCAACAAGTCCGAACTGGCGGTCGGTTACTGCACGCTTTACGGCGACATGGCGGGCGGTCTCGGGCTCCTAGGCGACGTCTACAAGACGATGGTCTATCGCGTCTCGCGCTGGTTCAATCG
>DASVUA010000051.1:0-2111 GCA_036387295.1 Thermoanaerobaculia bacterium
CTTGTGAAAGCGGCGGCTTTGCCGCCGCACTCCAAACAGGTGTGCACTCGACGCGAGTGTGACGAGTTTGGAGTGCGGTGACGCCAGTCACCGCTTTAACTGCCACAGCGCAAGCTGTGGCTTGGCGGTGCGTCTGGCTTGCGCAGGCGGCGTCGCCGCTTTCCGGATCACAGCACGATGAAATCGAGGTTGCCGTAGCTCCGCATCTGGCGGACGACGGCGTGGCCGGAGGGGGCTTCGTCGATGGCGTAGGCGGAGTTGCCTTCGAGCGTTCGGACGAAGCGCGGGAGGGTCTGCGTGACGATCCCGGTGTGGTGCCATTTGTTCTTCTGCCCGTTATCGCGCAGGAGGAGCAGCGAGCCGGTCGGGATTTTGCCGATGTCGCGCACGGCGCGCTCGCCGGTGATCAAGCGTTTCGCGGCGATCGCTTCCTCCGCCAGGCGGTTCACGTTCGTGTGGTAATCGATGACCGGCCCGACCTCCAGCGTCGCGGCGGCCTGCGCGATCATCGTGCTGACGAAACCCGCGTTCCATGATTCGACTCCGTGCGGCACATGCGGAGTGCGAGGGCGCTGGTCGCCGTGCAGATAGAGACGCACCCACGGCCCTCGATTGCGTCCGCCCACTTCGCGCGCGCCGTTCCGCAGATGCTGCAGCGCATACGCGGCGATCATCTGCCCGAGAGTCGCGCCGCGCGGGGCGTCGATCCGGCGCAGCGCCTCGGACATGGGACGGATCAGCATCGCGAACGTCTGAGGATCGACTTCGCCGGTCACCGGCAGCACGCCGGTCGAGCCCTGAAAATCGCTCACGGCCTGCATCGTCGCGGAACCGAACTGCCCGTCGATCATCACCTCGAATTCGTGCAGGCAGAGCCACTCCTGAACCAGGCGCACCTGCTCGCCGCGCCGTCCGCGCCGCAGCGTGTGATCGAGGTGAAGCATCGTGTCGTTTCCGGAGATGGACGTGGGAGCGCGGCGCGCGAGCATGGTCATGCCGCGCATCATAAACGCGCCTTCCGGTCAGTGCGCGTGCACGCGCTGCAGCGCCAGCACGACGACGCCGGACGCGGCCATGCCGCACAGCGTCGCAACGATGAGCGCGCGCCGAGGACGCTCGTGGACGTGCGGCAACAGATCGCTCGCGCCGAGGTAGAGAAGAAAGCCCGCCATGAACGCGAGCTGCAGTCCGAGGATCGTCGGACTGATGCGCCAGACATCGGCGAGCAGCGCGCCGGCGACCGGCGCGAGCGCATCGACGACGAGCAGCGCGATCGTGCGCCAGCGCGAGTTGCGCGTCGCGAGCATGAACGTGACGGTGTTCAGCCCATCCGCGAAATCGTGCGCCAGCACCGCAATCAGCACGACGACGCCGACCTCCGTCCCCGCCTGAAACCCGACGCCGATGGCGAGGCCATCGAGAAAGCTGTGGAACGACAGCCCGATCGCCCCCGCCAGCCCGACATTGTGGTGATGTCCCGGCGCGTTGTGCGTCTTTTCGCTGTGGATGATGGTGAGCTTCTCGAGGAGGAAGATCGCCAGAAAGCCGCCCAGCAGCGTCGTCATCAGCAGGCGGAAATCGAGCTCCGCGGCATGCGAGATCTCCGCGATTTCCGGCAATAGATGCAGGAACACCACGCCGATCAGCAGCCCGGCGGAAAAGGCCATGATCGCGTGCAGATACCGCTGATAGCGAAACGCGAACGCGCCACCGGCGAGAGTCGTGGCGAAAGCCAGCAGCGCCCAGACCGCACTCATGAGGCGCGGATTGTATGCGGAGAGCCGGCGTTGGCGAGTCGAGAGTTGCCACGATTCTGTCCCGAGCGCCGTCCACGCGAATCGGTGCTCGCAACTCGCCAAAACGGAAAAAGCGACGCATTCCGCGTCGCTTTTGCGTGACTGCGATGGATTGAGAGTCAGGCTGCGTAGACGCGCACGAGGAAGACTTGATCTTCCTTTTTGACGGTGGCGATCGATTCGCGGCCGCGGGCGGGACGGCTGAAGCTCACCAGCTCCGCCGCGCTCTGCTGCACGTACTGCGAGATCGCCTCGTCCGGGTCGGCCGCATCGACCACCGTGCGCCGCGACTCGACGTCGTATGCAGGGCGATGC
>DASVUA010000052.1:0-2380 GCA_036387295.1 Thermoanaerobaculia bacterium
CCCCCCCCGCACCACCAAACGAGGGCGGCGTTTCTAATGACAACGTTCCGTTACGCCGCGGCTTCGTTTCTCGTGTCGCTGGTGATGCGGCCGTCGCGGATTTCGACGACGCGGCTGGCGCGTCTGGCGAGGGCGGGGTCGTGGGTAATGATGATGAGCGTGCGGCCGCTCTGCCAGAGCTCGTTGAAGATCGACATGATGTCGGTGCCGGAAGTGGTGTCGAGGTTTCCGGTCGGCTCGTCGGCGAGGACGATGTCGGGATTCATCGCGAGCGCGCGGGCGATGGCGACGCGCTGCATCTGGCCGCCGGAGATTTCGGTCGGTTTGTGATCGAGCCGGTCGCCGAGTCCGACTTTCGCGAGCAGTTCGGCAGCGCGGGCGCGGCGGACTTTCGGTGCGACCCCGCCGAACAGCATCGGCAGCTCGACGTTCTCCAGCGCGGTGAGATGTGGCAGGAGGTTGAAGCTCTGGAAGACGAAGCCGACGCGGCGATTGCGGATCTCCGCGAGCTCGTCGCGCGTCACGCCGGCGACGTTGTCGCCGCCGATCTCGTACGTGCCGTCGGTCGGCGTGTCGAGGCAGCCGAGGAGATTCATGAGCGTCGACTTGCCGGAGCCGGAAGGGCCGACGATCGCGACGAACTCGCCGGGATAGACCTCGAGATCGATCCCTTTCAGCGCTTCGAATTTCACCTTGCCGGTGTCGTAGACCTTGCGGATGTTCGACATGCGGATGATGTGGTTGTCGCTCATTTGCGGTTCTCCGGGAAAACGGTGTTGTCGGTTGTCCGTTGTCGGTTGTCGGTGCCGAGGTTGTCCGCCGGTCGTGTACCGATAACCGACAACGGACAACCGACAACATCATTCATATCTCAGCGTTGCGGCAGGATCGATGCGCGCCGCTCGGCGTGCGGGAAAGTAGCCGGCGAGCAGGCCGATGAGGCCGAGGATCGCCGAGGTGGCCATACCGATCTGCGGGGAAAGCGTGGGGCGTCCGAGGAAGGAGAGCACGTCGTTTCCTTCCACCGGGAGGAAGGCCGCGGCGGCGACGAGCAGTGTTGCGACCATGATCCCGAGCGCGCCGCCGATGAAGGTGTAGACGAGGCCTTCGAGAACGAACGGCCAGATGATCCAGCGCGATTTTGCGCCGAGCGCCATCTTCACGCCGATCTCGCGCGTCCGCTCTTTCACCACGGCGTACATGATGTTCGCGACGCCGACGCCGCCGATGACGAGCGTGAGCGCGCCGACGATGCCGAGGAAGATCTGGATGCCGACCAGCATCATGCGCATCGACTTCGAGCTTTTCACCATGTCCCACGTGCCGAATGCGCGGTCGTCCGTGGGATCGTAGCCGTACTTTTTTCCGAGGATTTCGTTGACTCGTCTCAGCGCGCCGGCCATCTGTTCCGGCTCGTGCACCTGGATCACCAGGACGTTGAGACGATCGCGTCCGAACTGCGCGCGGAACGTGGTGAGCGGAATGACCGCGTGATCTTTATCGGGGCCGCCATACACGCCCATCTGCGTCTTTTTCTGCATGACGCCGATGACGCTGTACGGCGAGTTGTTGATGAGGATCGTTTTTCCGACCGGCTGCTCTTTGCCGAAGATGTCGGTCGCGAGCTCGTCGCCGAGGAAGACGACGCGGCGGCGCTGCTCCTCGTCGGCCGCATTGATCCAGCGGCCGCCGGCCACCGGATAGTGCACGCGCGACTCGCCGTAGGAACGATGTGCGCCGAGCACGCGCCCGTTGACGGTCTTGCGCTCCCACTGCAGCGCGGTGCGCCACGAATTGAGCTCGCCGTGAATGCTCTTCAGTTCCGGCATCTGCGCGCGGAGCATGTCGACGTCGTCGATGCGCGGACGGATCGGCCGGCCGGGAGGCATGCCCTGCCACGCTTTGCTCGTCTCGCCCGGCCAGAGCACCGCGAGGTTCTCGCCCGTCGAGCGGCGGTTCTTGTCCATCTGCCGCTTGAGCCCTTCGCCGAACGCGAGCAGCAGCAGAATCGCCACCGTGCCCCACGCGATCGCGGCAATCGTGAGGAACGCACGCTTCTTCTGCAGCGCGCTGGCCGTGGCGAACTGGGTGAGGATGACGTGGAGGTCGTTGTTCATGTGCGTTGGCGCTCGGGTGTTCGGAGTTGAGGCGTTGGGCGTTTGGCGTTTGGGGTGTGTTGCATCAGGCGAAACACCCCAAACGCCCAACGCCTAACGCCGGTTGCTCATAGTTTCATCGCCACCACAGGATCCAGTCTCGATGCGTCGCGGGCGGGAAAGTAGCCGGCTACGAGACCGACGATGCCGAGGGCGATGGCGGTGAAGGTGGCGACGATGGGGGAGACTTCCGGTTGACCGACGTACTCGTGCAATGAGGCTGG
>DASVUA010000053.1:0-2465 GCA_036387295.1 Thermoanaerobaculia bacterium
CCCGCCGCTCCACAAGAGACGCCGATTCTGCACGACCCGATGAAACCTCTCTACCGTTTCGTTTTTTTCGACGTCGATTCGACGCTCGTCACGATTGAAGGGATCGACGTGCTCGCGAACGGCAATCCTGAGATCGTCCGGCTCACCGAGGGGGCGATGAACGGGGAGATTCCGCTCGATGAGGTTTACGGCCGGCGGCTCGACATCATCAAACCGTCGCGTGCGGACATCGAGAAGCTCGGCGAGACGTACACGCGCACGCTCGTCGACGGCGCGGAAGAAACGATTGCAGCATTGCAGCGCGCCGGGGTCGACGTGCATCTCGTCACGGCTGGGATCGCGCAGGCGATTGCGCCGCTCGCCGCGAAACTGAACCTCGCGCCCCGCGCCGTGCATGCGGTGGCGCTCGAGTTTCACGAAGACGGTTCGTACAAAGATTTCGACCGGCGTTCGCTGCTCGCCCGCGCCGGCGGCAAGGAGCTGGTCGTGCACGCGATCCTCGCGCGCTCGAAAGGGAAATCGGCGTTCATCGGCGACGGCGTGAGCGATCTCGAAACGAAGCCGGTCGTCACGCGATTCATCGGATTCGGCGGCGTAGCGCGCCGCGACCGCGTCGAGGCAGGCGCCGATGTTTACGTGACCGAACCAACGATGCGCGCCGTGCTACCGTACCTTCTCGAAGCATGAGCGACGGTGCAGTGAAGCGATGACAGAACAAGCGCGCTACTTCGTTCCCGGCCCCACTTGGGTTCGCCCCGAGATCCTGCAGGAAATGACGCGGCCGATGATCGGCCACCGCAGTTCCGAGTTCAAGGAGCTCTTCCGGCGGATCAACGCCGATCTCAAGACGCTCTTCGGCACGCGGCAGACCACATTCGTCGTCACCGCATCCGGCACCGGCGTTCTGCAGGCCGCGCTCGAGAATTGCGTGAAGCAGCGTGTGCTCGTCGCGACGTGCGGCGCGTTCTCCGAGCGCTGGTACAACATCGCCGAATCGCTCGGCTATGAGGTCGACCGCCTCGACGCGGGCTGGGGAAACGCGGTCGATCCCGACGCTCTGGCCGACCATCTCGCGCGTCATCACCGCGCGCACTACGACGCGGTGACGATCACGCACAACGAAACGTCCACCGGCATCACGAATGACGTCGCCGCGCTCACCTCCGTCGTGCGCGACGAAGCTCCCGACGCGCTCGTGCTGGTCGATTCCGTCTCCGCCCTCGGCGGCATTCCGGTGGAGCTCGACGCGTGGGGCGTGGACGTCTGCCTCGCCAGCGTGCAGAAGTGCATCGCCTTGCCGCCCGGCATCACCGTCGCCGCGGTGTCGGATCAGGCGCTGGCGCGCGCGCGCAAGCATCCCTACCGCGGAACGTACTTTGATTTTCTCGCCTACAAAGACAAAGCAGACGAAGGCAGCGTGCCGTCGACGCCCTCGATTCCGCACTTTTACGCGCTCGCCGCGCAGCTCGAGCACATCCTGCGCATAGAAGGTCTCGACGCGCGTTATGAGCGCCATCGCCGGATGCGCGAGATCACGCACGAACGCACCGCGGCCTACGCAAAACTCGCCTCCGACCCCCCGTTCGCATCCGCCACCGTCACCACGCTCGTACCGACGCTCCCGCCCGAGGGCATTCGCGCCGAAATGAAATCGCGCGGCTACACACTCGGCGGCGGCTATGGCCAGTGGAAAGACACCACGTTCCGCATCGGCCACATGGGCGATATCTCGATCGCCGATCTCGAAGCGATGCTCGATGTGCTGGATGACGTTGCGCGTGGGTGAGGCGCGGCGCCGCGGGCGTTAGGCGTTAGGCAGTTGGGGTGTGTCGCCACGAGCGTAAAACCCCGAACGCCAAACGCCTGAAGCCAAACGCCCGCGCGGCACGCGCGCGCATACAATCCCGCCGACATGTTCAAAGTTCTCGTCACCGACACGATTGCCGAATCGGGGCTCGACATTCTGCGGGCAGCGGAAGACGTGCAGCTCGATTACAGGGCGGGGCTCAAAGGGGCGGAACTGCTCGCGGCGGTCGCGGAATCGGATGCGTTGATCACGCGCAGTGGAACGGCCGTGACGCCGGAGCTGGTGAATGCGGGCACGCGCCTGCGCATCGTTGGGCGCGCCGGCGTAGGGCTCGACAACGTCGATGTCGACGCCTGTACGGCGCGCGGGATTCTCGTCATCAATGCGCCGACGGCGAACATCATGTCGGCCACCGAGCACACCATGGCGATGCTGCTCGCGCTCTGCCGCAACATTCCGGAAGCACATGCGAGCGTGAAGCGTGGCGAGTGGACGCGCTCGAAATTCATGGGCACTGAGCTCGACGGCAAAACGCTCGGCATCATTGGCCTCGGGCGCATCGGCTCGCGCGTCACCATCCGCGCGCGCGGATTCGGAATGCGTGTGATTGCGTATGACCCGTATGTCGCCGATGCGGCGTACGAAAAAGTCGGCGCGG
>DASVUA010000054.1:0-22241 GCA_036387295.1 Thermoanaerobaculia bacterium
CTCCCGGCCTGCCAGCGCGCGCCGCGCAGTTCCACGCAAACGTTCCCCTCGGCGTCGCAGAGGTCGATGTCCAGCATTACGGCGTCGGCGCTGCTCGCGGCGGCGTAACGAATCCACGCGGCCATATCGGCATGACACGGCGCAATCGCGCGGAGCGTGTCGACGGTCAACAATTCCTGCGCCTGTCCGGTTTCGCCGGCGGTGATGAATCCCGCGGCAGCCTCCAGTGCGGCTTCGAGCAAACTCGGATGGAGGACATACCCGGCCGCACTGTCTTGCACCGCGTTCGGCAGGCGGAGATGTGCGAGAGACTGACGGTTCCCACGCTCGATCGACTGCAGCGCCGAGGCAGAAGCATCGGCACCGGTCAAAACGGGCCCGCCGGTCATTTGCGATGAGAGGTGCCGCAGATCGCGCCGCGGCCGAGGCATTGTGGCGTCTGCGCTCGCACTGCCTTGGCAATGGACGATCTGACGCTCTGCACGTTCGCTGTAGATTTCGAATTCAATCCGCGACGCGCCGTCCGCCCACAATGCGATGGTGACCTCGGCGTTCTCGCCAAGGAGCACCGGCTCGCCCCACACCACGTCGTGCAGTTCGATGCCGGCCGAGGCCGCGCCGGAAGGCGTCGACCGCTCGATCGCCGCGCGAGCCATCTCGAGATACACCGCCGCAGGCAACACCTTCTGACCGCCGACGGTCGCGAGGAAGGGCTCATCTCCCGTGAACGTCGTGCGATATCGCTGCTCGGCGAGATCGGAAACGTTGCTGTGCAACAGCGGATGCAGCACCGCCATCGCGGCGTTTTTCACCTGCAGAGGCGCCGCGCCGCGAACGGCCGAAATGTCGAGCCAGTGGCGTTCTCTGGCGAACGGGTACAGCGGCAGGCTCATTCGCACCGGTTTGGCGTCGCCATACAACTTGCCCCAGTCCAGCTCGAGGCCTTTGACCCAAAGCTCGAGCAGCTTCGCGAGTTTGTTGTTCGCGATCCATTTGTCGATCGTCTGCTGCAGGTCGGCGTCGGTGCTGAACAGCGACAACGCTTCCCTGTTCCGCTTGACCTGTCCCTCATAGACATCGGCGAGCGTCTGTTCGCCGGAGAGGTACGCCTGCAGTTTTTCGACGATCTCGGCGGCGGAGCTCACAATGAGCCCGAGGCGCTCGTCCATCGCTTCGCGGCCGGTCTGGAGCGTGTACGCCATCGAGACGAGATCGATCGTGCCGGCGCGCGGCCCGACGAAGGCCAGCAGATCGGCGGCTTTCTGGCGCAGTTGTTCCGCCGTCCTGGCAGACAGCACAATGACGACATTCGTGAACGGCAGCGGCTCATGCGCCGGCGCCTGGTATTCCTCGACGATGAGGTGTGCATTGGAGCCGCCGGCTCCGAACGACGAGACGCCGGCGATGCGTGGGAGCGTCCGGCCGCCGACGACCGGCTGTTCCCACGTTCTCAATGTCTGATTGACAATGAACGGGGTGCTGCCGAAATCGATGTGCGGATTCAACGCTCGCGAATGGAGCGACGGCACGATCTGCCGGTGCCGCATCTGCAACAGCACTTTGGTGAGACCGGCGATTCCCGCGGCCGATTCACAATGGCCGATGTTCGATTTGGCCGATCCGACGAGGCAGAAGCCGGTCTCCTGCGTGAACGGCTGAAATGCTTTGCTGAGCGCGGCGATTTCGATCGGATCGCCGAGTTTCGTCCCCGTGCCGTGCGCTTCGACATAGCTGACGTGACGTGCGTCGGTCTGTGATTCCGCCAATGCCCTGCTGATGGCATTCGCCTGCGCCTGCGGATTCGGCACGGTGTAGCCGTTGGTTTTTCCGCCGTGATTGAGCGCGCTTCCTCGAATCACACCGTAAATGTGATCGCCATCCCGCCTCGCCTCGGCCAGGCGCTTCAGTACGACGACGCCGACTCCTTCACCCGGGATGTAGCCGTCGCCTCCTTCGCCGAAACTCTGGCAATGTCCGTCGCTGGAGATGAATTGCCCGGCACTGAGGAAGAGGTATTTGTTCGGGTGGACGCTGACGTTGACGCCGCCGGCAATGGCGAGGCTGGTGCGGCCGAGTTTGAGGTCCTGACAGGCGAAGTGAATCGCCGTCAGCGACGAGGAGCACATCGTGTCGAGCGTGACGCTCGGCCCATGCAGGTTCAGCGCGTATGAAACGCGATTGGCGATGCTGGCGGCGCTGCCCGCTACGCCGAGGCGATGGCCGCGCGCACTGGCTTCCGCGCCGAACAGCTGGTACTCGTTGTACATCACGCCGACATAGACACCGGCCTGCCCCGGTACGTCCTGCGCCGACGGCATCTCGAGGCGCGCACGTGTGTAACCGGCATCTTCGATGGCCAGCCACGCATGCTGCAGAAACAGCCGTTCCTGCGGATCGATCAACTTCGCGTCTTTCGGCGCGATGTTGAAGAACATCGGGTCGAACTCGTCGACGCCTGCAATGAAGCCGCCCCATTTGCTGTAATGGTGGCCGCGCTGCGTCCGGTCTTCGCTGTAATACTCGCGCCAGTCCCACCGCTCTTTCGGCACTTCGGTGATGCAATCTTTCGCTTCGCGCAGATTCTCCCAGTACGCGTCGAGGTCGATCGCTTCGGGATACCGGCCGCTGAGGCCGACGATGGCAATCTGGTCGGGCTCTGTGGCGGCGCTCGGGGTCGCGATGCGCAGACGGCTGAACCGGCGGCTCGATGCAGAGCGGTTCTTCGCGATCGGCAGCGTGGGGGGCGGCGCGGTGACCGGCTTCGCCTGGCGCTGGACTCCGTCATCCGCGAACAGAGCCGTGAGCCGCGAGGAATGCGACTGGATGAAGTACCTGGTCAGCTCGCGAACGGTCTGGTATTCGAAAAACAGCGTTTTGGAAAGTGAGCCGAAGGTCTGCTCGAGGTGATTCGTGAGCTTCAACGCCAGAATGGAATCGATTCCGTACGTCTCCAGCGGCGCGAGCGGATCGATTGCACTCGCCGGCAGTTTCAGCTGACCGCACAATTGCCGGCGCAGGTACTCCTGCGTCTTCTCCAGCAAGCTCTCGGGATCGATTTCCGCGACAGGCACCGGCTGTTCCGGTTCCGCGGGGAGCGCGGGGCCGCCGAAAAAGGCGCGCCGCATCTGCGCGAGCTCGCCCTGCGCGACGAGGATCTGGTCATACGGCAATGCGAGGCTGCGATAAAACGCCTCGATTCCGGTCGAGGTCTGCAGCGATTCGATGCCGGTGTTTTTCTGCACCAGATCTCGGCTGGCGCGATCCAGACTCAACCCGCCTGCCTGCCACAACGGCCAGTTCACCGCGCGCGTGCGGCCATACCGTTCACCGGCCGCGGCCTGGCGGTTGCGCAGCGCCGCAAATTGATCCATGAACGCGTTGGCCGTCGCATAATCGACCTGCCCCACGTTCCCCATTGCGCCGGCGATGGAAGAGAACAGGACGAAGAAGTCGAGCTCGACATCGCGGCTGGCCTGGTCGAGATTGAACGTACCGGCGACTTTCGGCGCGAGCACATCGCTGAATTCGCCGCTTTCCTTTTTCAGGATGAAATTGTCGGCGATCATCCCGGCGCTGTGGACGATGCCGTTGAGCTGCCCGACCTCGTCTTCGATCGAGACGATCAGCTCGCGGACGGCGTCGGCGTCGCCGAGGTCGACCTGGCGGTACGTCATCCGCCCGGGCTGCGCGTACAAGCGGTCGAGGCGATCCTGTTTTTCGACAGTCAGTGACGAGCGTCCAGTGAGGACGACTCTGGCGTGCCGCGTCTGCGTGAGGATTTCTCGCGCGAACAGCAGGCCGAGCGCGCCGGCGCCGCCTGTAATCAGATAGACGCCCGCGTCGCGGAACGCGATGGGAGAGGGCTCCTGCTGTGCGGAAACTTCCTGCCACCGCAGGACCTGACGCCCGCCGTTGCGATAACGAATCACCGTATCGAGCGCGCGCGGCATTTCCTCACGCACGTGCCTCGCGAGCTCGCCTGTCGTCGTTTCGGGCGCGACGAGCAGCAGTTGCCCGACCAGCTGGGGGTTTTCGAGTGCTGCTGTTTTGAGCAGCGCGGCAAGACCGGCGAAGAGCGTCTGCTCTTCGTGATCGGCGACGACGATCTGTACGAGCACGTTCCCCTGCGGCTTGGCCTTCAGGATTCGTTGAATGCGCTCGAAGCAGGCCAGGGCGTAATCGCTGTAACGCTGTGCGACATTGTGCTGCCGGCGTGGCCGGAGCGAGAGGCATTGTGCGCCGGCGACAAAGGACGCGAGCTGCTCGGCGTCAATTCTCGGCAGCTCGCACGTGACGACGTGATGCTCGCCGTACGCGACGTGGCTCGCCTCCGCGGTCGCATTCAAATCCGCGTCCTGCCACACAGGCGTGGCGTACAGACTGCCCAGCGCGCGCCCGTGGGCGGCCGCCGCTGTGACTTCTCTGCTCGCCACACGCGACGCGAATCCGTGTATCTGCACGCAGACATTTCCGCGCTCGTCACAGAGGTCGACGTCGAGTTTCACCACCGAATCGCCGGCCTGACTGCCCGCCGAGTAACGGACCCACGCAACCATGTCGTGAGTGCACGGCGCGAGGATGCGCAACGAGTCGAGCGCGAACGGAAGGCGCGGCTGCGTGGAATGTTCGGAGAGCCCTTCGAGCAATCCCACGCACGCCTGCAGTGCACTGTCCATGAGACTGGGATGAAGGACGTAATCGCCCGACGTGTCGCTCACGGTCGATGGCAAACGAAGCTGCGCCAGCACCTGATCGGTGCCGAGGTGAATGGCCGCCAATCCCTGGAACGCGGGACCGTAGAGGAGGCCCATACGGGCGAACGCGGGATAGACGCTGTCGGGATCGACATGTCCGAGCCCCATCTGTCCCTTCAGCTGCTCGAGATCGAGCCACGCCGGCACAGTCTGCAGACTGAGAACGGCGCGCCCTTCACAGTGCACGATCTCCTGATCGCCGTCCTGTGTATAGATCTCATAGTCGATCTGGTCGTGCTCATTGGCGACGAGAGCGATGCTGACCTGCGTCGTTTCCTGCACGGCGATCGGCTGGACCCAGACCGTATCGCGCAGTTCGAGGACAGTCGCTTCCGGACGTGCCGGCAGTGCGTGCTCGATCGCGGCGCGCGCCATCTCGAGATAGGCGACGCCGGGCAGCACCTTCTGCACTGTGCGGCCATCGGCGCGCACCTGGTGATCGGTGAGGAAGAATTCGTCGCCGGTGAACGTCGCGCTGTAGCTCTGCTGCCCGAGGTCCGAAGTGTTGTTGTGCAGCAATGGATGAAGGACAGCCGCGGCCGAGCTGAGGGTCGCATTGTGCGTCGTCGCGTGGTGCGTCGGCGCGGCGGTATCGATCCAGTAGCGTTCCTGTGCGAACGGATAGGTCGGCAGGCTGACCCGGCGTGGCGAGGCCGACTCGTGGAGGCGGCTCCAGTCGAGCTCCAGCCCTTTGACCCAGAACTCGAGCAGCTTTGTGAGTTTCCGGCCCGCGATCCAGTTGTCGACGATCGTTTTGCGGATGTCCTCGTTCTGCGTGAGGATGCTCAGCGTCTCGTGATTCCGCTTGACCTGTCCCTGATGAAAGTCGCGG
This sequence comes from Thermoanaerobaculia bacterium, assembly GCA_036387295.1. GTDB lineage: Bacteria > Acidobacteriota > Thermoanaerobaculia > Gp7-AA8 > Gp7-AA8 > QHVT01. The sequence continues at coordinate 5,587 of DASVUA010000054.1, forward strand.
ATGTCCCCGTCGCCATTGACGTACGCCTCGAGCTTTTCCGTCAGTTGCTCGATTGAACTCACGACGAAGCCGAGCCGCTCGTCCATTGCGGAACGCCCGACCTGCAGCGTGTATGCGAGGTCCGTCAGGTCGATCGACGGCGCTTCGTTGCGGATGAAGCTGAGAAGATCGCGCGCTTTCTGGCGGAGTTGCTCTGCCGTTCGGGCGGACAGTGGAACGAGCTGCGGCGACGGCGGCATCGCCGCGTTCGCCCGCCCGCTTTCTGCGCGCCGCTCGTAATCGCCGATGACGAGATGGACGTTGGTGCCGCTGAAACCGAACGAGCTGATTGCGGCCTGGCGGCGCTGTGAGCCGGGCGCACGCCATTCCTGCAGGGTGTTGTTGACGTAGAACGGGCTGCCGGTGAGATCGATGTGCTCGTTCAGCCGCTCGAAATTGATCGTCGGCGGCAGTTGCCGGTGCTTCAGCGCGAGGAGCAGCTTGATGACGCCGGCGATCCCGGCCGCGGTCATGCTGTGGCCGATGTTGCTTTTCACCGAGCCGAGCGCGCAGTACGCCTTGTTGTCCGTATATTTTTGAAACGCCTTTTTCAGGCCTTCCACTTCGATCGGATCGCCGAGCTTTGTGCCGGTCCCGTGCGCCTCGACCAACTGAATGTTGGCCGGATCGATTGCGTACTTGTCGTAAACATCCTGCTCGAGCCGTGTTTGTGACGCCGGATTCGGAGCGGTGATGCCGTTGGTCTTTCCGTCCTGATTGACGCCCCAGCCGTCGATGACGCCGTAAATGATGTCGCCGTCTTTCTCCGCATCGGCCAGCCGCTTCAGCATGACGACGCCGACGCCTTCGCCCGGCACGAAGCCGTCCGCCCGCTGATCGAAGGCGAAGCATTTGCCGTGCGGCGAGAGCATGCCGGCCTGCGCGGTCCTGATGTGCATTTCGGGGCCGGCCATCACATAGACGCCGCCCGCCAGCGCGAGATCGCTCGTCCCGGAATTGAGGCTTTCGCACGCCTGTGCGATGGCGACGAGAGACGACGAACAGGCGGTGTCGATGGAAAGACAGGGGCCGTGCAGGTTCAGGAAATACGAAACACGGGCGGCGAGGATCGAGGTCGCGTCGCCGGTGAAGCTCTGCGCGCTGAGCTGTTGCTCGCGCGTCAGGAGGTGATAATCGCCGAACGCGCAGCCGACGAAGACGCCGCACTTCGTGCCGGAAAGCGAACGCGCGTCATACCCGGCGTTTTCGATGCTGTTCCAGCACGCCTGCAGGAAGAGGCGCTGCTGCGGGTCCATGCTTTCCGCTTCGACAGGCGAGATATTGAAGAATTGCGGATCGAAGCGGTCGTAGTCCTCGAGCGCGCCGAGCCACTGGCTGTTCGTCTTGCCGGGAGCCGCGTCGCCGGGCTGATAGTACGCGGTGACGTCCCACCGGTCGCGCGGAACCTCTGTGATGCAATTGCGCCCTTCCGCCAGATTCTGCCAGTACTCCTTCAGATTGCGCGCCTGTGGAAACTGCCCCGCCATACCGACTACGGCGATCGCCTGCGTCGCATCCGCTGACGCGGAAACGGCCTTGAATCGCGACGCGGAACGATGCCGCCATGATGTGAGCGTGGCCCGCGCCGTCGACGGCTTGCTCTGCTGCCGAATCGGGATGCGCGCCGCGGAAGCAGCTGCAGGAGCCGGCTCCTGACGCGCCAGCGTTCCCTGTTTCTCCGCTTCCTCCTGGACGTACCGGCTCAGTTGCGCGAGAGTCGGGTAGCTGTAGACCTTCGTCGCCTCGATCGTCGTCTTGTACGTCTCGTTGATCTTGCGAATCCAGGTCACGCCGCCGATGGAGTCGAGGCCGACGTCGATGAATTGCGCGTCGTCGTCGATGTCGCTCTCGCGCATCTGCAGCTCGCTCGCAAGCAGCGTCCTGAGCGTCGCCGTCACAGAGGCGAGCGCATCGCCACGCGATTCCGAGGCGGTGTCGCGCGCGGGCTGTTCTGCAACCGCTACGGCGGGTTTAGCTGCAACCTCGCCCGCACGGGCTTCGGTTTCCTGGAAATTGGTCTCGATCTGCGCAAGTGTTTCGGATTTGCCGACGAACGTCTGTTCGTGCATTTCCAGTTCGCGCCGGTAGGTGTCATCGAGCGACTGTAGATGCCGCGCGGTCCACTGCCGTTTGAGCGCCGTAAGAGCGCCGTGCGGCAGGCGTGCAATCCGGCTCGCGAGCTCCAATGCCGCCGGAAGCACCTCCGCGCGCGGCAGCACGCGTACGCGCAGACCGCGACGCTTCAATTCACGGCCCGTGAACGGCTCGGCGGTTAGGAGGCTTTCGCGCGCGAGGTCGGTCCCGATCGTTTCCGCGAGAATGTAGGTCGCGCCGGCGCCGGGCGTGAAGCCGTAATTCATGTACGGGCTCACATAACGGCTCTCTTCGCTCAGCAGCACGAGGTCGGCGAAAAAGCCGAGCGGCCAGCCCGCCCCGATTCCATGTCCCTGCATCGCCGCAACGACCGGCAGCCTGCACTCCAGCGGCAACTGAAAGACCTTGTCGTCGGTGAATTTTCCGGCGCCCTGCTGAATGGCAAGGAGGCCTTCTTTGGTGCCGCCTGACGCGAAGTAGCTGTCGTACCCGGTGAGGACGACCACTTTGTACGACGCGGTCTGTGCGATGTGCGTGAACGCTTCCCGAACGCCGTGCATGAAAGCGTCGGAGAACATGTTCTTCGCGTCGCGGTCCTCCATCTTCACCACCACCACGTCGTCGGGATGCGCGGTGACGGTGACGACGTTCGTCTGCAGCGCAACCACGCCCGGTGCCGAAGGTTGCTGCGGCACGTCGTCGTGCTGATGCGGTGCGGCGGGAAGACTCTGAAACGACCGTTCGAACGTCTCGCGCGTTCGCGCTTTCCACGGCGAAAGCAGCGTGCGCGGCAGCCGTGCCCACTGCTCCGCCACAGTGAGAGCGGCAGCGAGCACGCGCTCGCGCTCCGCCACAATGACGGCGGCGCAGCGGCGCTCCAGTTCGGCGCCCGTGTAAGCGGCGCCGCTCGAGAGAATTTCTCTGGCGGCGTCTCCGCCGAAGCGGTGCGCGAACAATATGGTCGCCATTGCGGCGAGCCGGTCGCTCTCGGCGATCGCATCGGCAGCGTAAACACCGGCGCGGCTGTACGTGGCGGCATCGCAACACTGGGCGATCCACCACGCGCTGCCTTGCGCGTTCTCCGTGAGTGCCGCGACGACCGGCACTTCGCATTCGAGCAGCAGCCGCTGAAAATCCAGCGTGACGTCGTCGGGGATCGGCGCTGTTCCGGAAAGAAAGTCGCCGTATTGTGAGAACAGAACGATTGCGCTGTATTCGCTCGCGTCGCGAATGGCGGCAAACACCTCGCCGAGGGCGGCGGTCAGCTCGCGCGGTGCTGCCTGTGCGACGGTGATGAGCAATACGCGCTCGGTGGGGGTATTGAGGCGGAGATGCGGCGATGGCGACGCGATGGTCGTTACGGCAGCCGGCTCGTCGATGGTGTGAGGCATGACTTCGGCCGGAGTTAGCCGGTCGACCATTGCAGGAAGCTGCCGCGTGAGGTGCTGCTTCAAGAGCCGGAGCGCGTCGCGCGACTTTGCTGCGAGCGTGCCGGCGAGCGTCTCCGCATACGCCTGAACCTCGGACGACGGCAGCAGCGGAAACGTCCATCCCGCATCGCGCAACTGCCTGCCTGTAGCCACTGTAGCGCGATAGAGAAAATCATCCGCGCGGGCATGGCCGAAACGTTCGCCCAGGATCTCCGCCAACGCGGTCGAGGGAAGGAGCTCGCCGCCCGGTACAGTAAAGCCGAACGACGCCTCTTCGCTGCCGACCATGAAGTCGCACAATGCCGCGGCGAGGAATCCGGCGCCGATCGCCTCCGACTGCACTGTAGCGATGACGGGGTATGGAAAGGTGACCAGAGCCTGGTAGAGCTTCTGCTCGATCGCCGCGTTGTATTCGTCCCTGCCACCCGGCGAGGAATAGCGCTCGAGTCCATGGACGAGCAGCACCTTCAATGAAGGCTCCTGTTGCACGCGCGCGAGCGCCTGCAACAGATGCGAGATCGAGTCGCGAACGCCCGCGGCGCCGCGATCCTCAATGACGACGGTGAAGATGCCGGTCTGCTCGTCGAACAACCGCACCGACGAACGCACCGCGGCTGCCGCAATCGACGGCGACTCGCCGCCGGCAGCCGCGAGCGTGATCGGAGCTCTGCCGGGGCGGGGCGTCGTAGCGGAGAGCGGCGCGCCCGGCGTTGCGAGCGAGATCGCGGCCCGCTTCAGCTCGATTGGCGCGGGCGCAGGACGGGCAATCGGAACCAGCGCGATCTCTTTGCGTCCGGCCGCGGGAGGCGTGACGGCCGGCAATGACGCAGGCTCGGGCTGCGGAACGCGCGCTGTTTCCAGATGAGTTTGAGTTTGCGGAAGGGACGCCTCTGCCACTGCAGCGGTCTCGGACTGTTGCCAGCGCAATCCGCGGAGTTGCGCGGCGACGTTCCCCTGCTGATCGCAGAGGTCGATGTCGACACTGACCGCACCGTCTGCAGCGTTCGCGGTGGTGCGAATCGAGGCGCTCATCGCGCCGCTGCACGGCCCGAAGAGACGCAATGTTTCGAGCGCGAACGGCTGCGCCTCGTCCGGCTGCCCTGTCAATGTATGGCCTGCCCGCAGGGCGGCGTCGAGCACGGCGGGATGGAGCACATAGTCAGCCGCGTCGGCGACTGCAGTCTCCGGCACGTCGAGGCGCACCAGCGATTGCGCACTGTCAGCGTGGCGCGATTGCGCGGTGAGGCGTTCGAGATCGAGCGCCGCCGGACGCGCCGCTCCGCTGGCGACCGCGCGTCCCTGACAATGGACGACCTCCTCGCCGGCGCGCTCACTGTAGATCTCGAACTCGAGCCGGTCGCGATCGCGCGCGAGGATGGCGATGTGGATCTGCGTTTCCGGATTGACGGCGAACGGCTGTCCCCACGCCAGGTGGTCCAGCTCGAGCGTCGTTTCGCTCGATCCGCCTCTCGCCTGTGCGACGGCGGCGCGTGCCATTTCGAGGCATGCGGCAGCCGAAATGACCCGCTGCCCGGTGGCGGGATCATCCTGCACGAACGGCTCATCGCCACGGAACGTCGAGCTGTAGCGCTGATGCTCGAGGTCAGAGGTGTTTTCGTGCAGCAGCGGGTGGAGGACGGCGGCCGTCGTGCTCTTCGCGGCGGCCGGTCTGTGTGGCGCCTCGATCCAGTAGCGTTCGCGCGCGAATGGATAAACCGGCAACGTGATGCGCGGCGGCCGTGCGTCGCCGTAAAGCTTGCGCCAGTCGACGTCCAGCCCTTTCACCCATAGATCGACGACTTTGGAGAGCTTCCCATTGACGATCCAGCTCTCGATCGTCCGCTGCAGGTCGGATTCCGTACTGAAGACCGACAATGCTTCCTTGTTTCGTTTGACCTGCCCCTCGTATATGCCCGCAATGTTCTCGCGGCCGTTCACATACGCCTGCAGTCTTTCGAGGAGCTCCGCGGTCGAGCTGACGACGAGCGCGAGCCGCTCTTCCATCGCCTCGCGTCCGACCTGCAGGGTGTAGGCGACCGAAGCGAGTGCGAGCTCCTCTACGCGCGGCCGGACAAAGTCGGCGAGATCGCGCGCTTTCTGCTTCAGTTGTTCCGGTGTGCGGGCGGAGAGGACGATCACGGCAGGCGCGAGCTCGATCGCCTGCGTCACCGGCGCGTCGTACTCCTCGACGATCATGTGCGCATTCGATCCGCCTGCGCCGAACGAGGAGATTCCGGCGATGCGCGGCACAGTGCGCCCGTCGATCACCGGCCGCTCCCAGCTCTGCAGCGACTGATTGACGACGAACGGCGTTCTGCCGAAATCGATGTGCGGGTTCAATTGTGCGGAATGCAGCGACGGCACGATCTGCCTGTGCTGCATCTGCAGGAGAACTTTGGTCAGCCCGGCGATTCCGGCGGCCGATTCGGCGTGGCCGATGTTCGACTTGGCCGAGCCGATGAGGCAGAACTGCGTCTCAGGCGTCGACACCTGAAACGCCTTACTGAGCGCCGCGATCTCGATCGGATCGCCGAGCTTCGTGCCGGTGCCGTGCGCTTCGACATAACTGACGTGCCGCGCGTCGATCTGCGATTCCGCGAGCGCGCGCCGGACGGCGGTGGTCTGCGCCTGTGGGTTCGGGACGGTATAGCCGTTGGTCTTGCCGCCGTGATTGAGCGCGCTTCCGCGGATGATGCCGTAAATGTGGTCGCCGTCCCGCTCTGCTTCCGACAGCCGCTTGAGCACCACGACACCGACGCCTTCGCCCGGAATATAGCCGTCGCCCCCTTCCCCGAAACTCTGGCAATGGCCGTCGCTGGAGATGAACTGGCCGGCGCTGAGGACCAGGTATTTATTGGGATGGATGCTGACATTGACGCCGCCGGCGATGGCGAGGCCTGTCCGCCCCGATTTCAAATCCTGACAGGCGACATGAATTGCGGCCAGAGAAGAGGAGCACATGGTGTCCAGCGTCATGCTGGGCCCATGGAGATTGAAGGCGTAGGAGACGCGATTGGCGATGCTGGCGGCACTCCCCGCCACGCCGAGGCGCTGACCGCGGGCGCTCGCCTCCGCACCGAACAATTGATATTCGGTGTACATCACACCGACGTAGACACCGACCTGCCCGGGAAGGTCGTCGACGGACGGCAACTGCAGGCTCGCACGCGTATAGCCGGCGTCTTCGATCGCCATCCAGGCGTGCTGCAGAAACAGCCGTTCCTGCGGGTCGATGAATTTCGCTTCTTTCGGCGAAATGTTGAAGAACAGCGGGTCGAATTCGTCGACGCCGGCAATGAAGCCGCCCCACTTGCTGTAATGGTGGCCGCTCTCGGTGCGGTCTTCGGTGAAATACTCGCGCCAGTCCCAGCGCTCTTTCGGCACCTCGATGATGCAGTCTTTGCCGCCGGCCAGATTGCGCCAGTACGCATCGATGTCGATCGATTCGGGGTAACGGCCGCTCAATCCGATGATCGCAATCGGATCGGATTCCGCGGCGGGAGACGGCATACTGCGCGGTGCTGACGCTCGCTTGGGCGTGATCCGTTTCGCCGGAGGGCGCTGCGTTTCGGCACGCGCGGCAGCGGCACCGTCTGAAACGCTGCCGGCGAACAAGGCCGTCAGCCGCGCGGTGTGCGACTGGACGAAATAGCTGCTCAATGCGGCCAGGGTCTGGTACTCGAAAAACAGTGTGGTCGAGAGCGGGCCGAACGTCCGCTCCAGATGGGCCGTGAGTTTCATGGCCAGGATCGAGTCGATCCCGTACTGCTCCATCGCCGCGTTGGGATCGATCTTTTGTGCCGGAACCCTCAGCACTTCCGAGCACTCCCTGAGCAAGTACTCCTGCGTCTGTTCGAGCAGGCGTTCCGTGTCGAGCGGCGCCGTCTGTTCATCCTCGGCCGCAGCCGCGGCCGCAGCTACGGGACGGCCGGAAAGCAGCGCGTGACGCATCTGCACGAGATCGCCTTCTGCAACGAGCAACTGGTCGTATGGCAGCGCGAGCGCGCGGCGAAATGCGCACAAGCCGGTCGCGGTCTGCATCGGACTCGCGCCGGTGATCTGTTGCAGCCGTTCGCGGCTGGCCGCGTCGAGGCGCATGCCTCCCGCTTCCCACACCGGCCAGTCGATCGCACGCGTACGCCCGTGCCGTTCGCCTGCTGCGACCTGTCGATTGCGAAATGCCGCGAACTGGTCCAGGAATCCGTTCGCCGCCGCGTAATCCGCCTGCCCTACATTGCCCAATGCGCCGGCAAACGACGCAAAGAGGACAAAGAAATCGAGCTCGAGGTCTTTGCTCGCCTCGTCGAGATTCAACGTCCCGGCGACTTTGGGCGCCAGCACCTCGTCGAATTCGGCACTCTCTTTCGCCAGGATGAAGCGATCGGCAATCGTCCCTGCACTATGGAGGATTCCATCGAGCCGCCCATGCTGTTCCTGGATCGCGGCGATGAGACGTGCGACCTGCTCCCGATCGGCGACGTCGGCCTGGCGATAGGTGATCCGGCCCGCCTCGGACGAGAGTCCGTTAATGACGGCGCGCGTTTCGTCGTTCAATGCGGAGCGGCCGGCCAGTACGACAACGGCCCGGCTCTGCTCGAGAATCTCTTTCGCGAACAGGACGCCGAGGCTGCCGGCGCCGCCTGTAATGAGATAAACGGCTTCGTCTTTGAACGGCGCCGGCGCTTCCGATGCTTCCGGCAGTTCGTGCCAGCGCAGAACCTGCCGCGTGCCGCGTTCATGACGGACGAACGGGTCATGGGCACTATGCTGCTCGTCGCGCAGAACGCGGGTCAGCTCTTCAGTGGTGACGCCGGGGGCGGTCAGGATGATCTGCCCGGTGACTCGTGGATTTTCGAGGGTCGCGGTCCGCAACAGGCCGGACAATCCGGCGAGCAGCGTTTCCTCTCCCTCACCGGCGAGAACGATCTGCACCAGCACCCGGTTGCGCGGCTTGCCGCACAGGATCGTCTGCACCTGTTCGAATGCGGCGACCGCGGCGGCGCGATAGCGTTGCGCGAGCGTCTGCCGCGGTTCCACGGTGAGGGTCACGCAGTGGCTCTGCGGAAGCGCGCGCTGCAGCTCTTCGGCGGTGACGTTCGCCAGCGCGCCGAGGAGGATGTGGTGTTCGGAGTCGCCGTTGCGCGCCGCTGCGGCGGAGGGTTCGAGCGGCGCCGGTTCCCAGCGGGGCGTGGCGAGCAGGACGCCGGCCCCTTTCGCCTGCTCCTGCCGCTTGATGGCTTTGACTTTCTCGAGTGCTTCGGCTTGAGAGAGTCTGCCGTTGGACAAATCGTCGTAAATCTGCCGTAAGAGTCGTTTCATCTGCACATCCGCGCGCCGTTGGATTGAACCGCCAGATCAGGACACTGCGAGCACTGCCGCGTGATGAGCCCCTCCGACTCTTGCGAGGGGCACCACATCGCCATTCGACTGCTGGAGAAGCGTGGACCGGACAACAAGCAACCCGCCGATGGGCGGTCGAGACAGCGCGGCGGGCAGACGGATCACCGAACCGTTTCCGGACGCCGGGGCAAATGAAGACCCCTGTCCGGAAGGGTGTCTACCCTTCCTCGCTGCTACATGGATTTATGTTAGGGCTGAAATAACCTGCAAAAGCGGAAATCTCTTCCCGCTCTCACCGGCCGCTGCCTCTTTCGGCAACTTCGGCTGATTCGCCCTCGGCGGAGAGGTCGCGGCAGGCAGCCGCGCGAGGCGCGACGCTAGCCGGCGGACGCCGGCACGCGGACGTTCCGCAGCATCGCTGCGTAGCGTTTCGCGAGCACCGCGGCGGCGCCCTGCATGATCCGCTCGCCGATGTCGGCGACGTGCCGGTTGCGCCACGACTCGAGCGGCGTCCCCTTCACCCACTGGTTGAACGCGCCGAGGGCCGGGCCGCACTGGATCTGGTAATTCACCCGGTCATCGTCGGCTCCGCGCATGGCGAGGCGGGTCGTGTGGACGAAGTACCACTTGAAGATCAGCGCCATCTTCCGTTTCGGTGATGGCTCCGACTGCGCGAATCGCGCATCGGCGCGCGTGTAGTACTCCTTCGTCTCACGCCAGACCTCTTCGATCGAGCGCCTGAAGTACTTCTCCTCGATCTGCCGGCGCATCTGCGGCTCGAGCTCTTCGAGAGAGTTGTACCGCGTGTACAGCTCGAAGAGGCGGTTTGCGCGTCCGGGAAAGAAGACGCCTTTTCGCAGCACCTGCACCTTTGCGCCGGTCTCGAACATGTCGCCGGCCGGAGCATAGGCAGTATCCTGCACGTCCATCTCCTGCAACATTTCTTTCACGCTGTCGCTGGTCCCCGCCTCCACCGTGCATTGATTGATGGAGCCGGTGGTAATGAAATCGGCGCCGAGGATGAACGCGGCCGCTGCCGCTTCCGGAGTGCCGATGCCGCCGGCCGCGCCGACGCGGATCCGTTTCCCGTAGCGGTGACGCGCCATCATCTGATCGCGGAGGTGGCGCATCGCCGGCATGAGCGCATACGCGACGCCCTGGTCGGTATGTCCGCCCGAATCCGACTCGACGCAGATGTCGCCCGCAACGGGGATGTGCCGTCCGAGCTCCGCCTCCTCGGCGGTGAGCTGTCCGCGATCCCGCAGCAGCCGCAGCATCTCCTCCGGTGCAGGACTCATGAATGCGCGCGCGACTTCCGGACGCGAGACTTTTGCGAGCACGCGATGCGGCGTGTCGACCGTGCCGTCCGGACGGCGCGTGGCGCCGCGCAGGCGAAACCGGACGACGCTCGGCTTGACGTCCGTGTACGCCGCGGCTTCCACAAAGCGGACGCCATGCGCGAAGAAGAGGTCGACGGTCTGGTCCTCGAGCTCCGGGTGATCGATGTTGTTGAGGAGATTCATCCCGAAGGGCTGCGCCGGTCCGCACTGGGAGCGAATCGACGCAATCGCCGCATCGATTCGCGCGAGGCTCAAACCGCCGGTCCCGAAATAGCCGATGAGGCTCGCCTTCGCGAGCGCGATCACCAGGGCTTCCGAGGCGATGCCTTTGTACATCGCCCCCGCGGTGTAGGCGTACTTCAGGCCATAGTCCGCCCGGAATTCCGCATCGCCGAGCGACACGGGATCGATGGTCTGCTCGTTATCCGACGACATGATCGATGAGATTGAAGAAGACACTGGATGCGCTACAGACAATGGATGGCGGAAATCGCTGATTGAGAACTGAACGAGGAATCAGCTCACCCGAGCTCCAGCGCTTCATCCACGGTCAACTCGTGACTGGCGATACCGGCAATGAGTTTCTCGTAGAAGCCGTCGTCGAATGCATCGCTGTTCACAGCGCGGACGTCGCCTGAACGGCGTTTCGCCTGCGCCGCAACGGCGCCGCCGTCAAACACGCGCGTCAAGAAGCCGCGCATGACGACACAGACGTTTCCGCCGGCATCACACACGTCGAGGTCGAGCCGGATCGCCGCATCGCCAGCCGTCGTTCCGCGGGCATACCGCACCCAGGCGAACATGTCCTGCGTGCAGGGGGCGATGACGCGGATCGATTCGAGCAGAAACGGCAGCGGCGGTTTCCCTGCGAGCTCGTCGACTTCGATCAGCCCGATCGAGGCCTGCAGCGCGCTGTCCATGATGCTCGGGTGCAGCACATAGTCGCCCTCTGTGGATTCGACGAGCGACGGCAAACGCAATTGCGCGAGGAGTTGCTGCTCGCCCAATGTGATGGCGACGAGCCCCTGTTGTGCGGGACCGTACTCCAGACCCATTGCCGCGAACCGCGCGTAGACATCTGCCGGTTCGAGACTGCCGGCTGACATTGCAGCACGGAGCCGTGCGAGGTCGAGCGGCGCTGGGGCCGGAGCCGGCGTGAAGACGGCCTGTCCTTGACAGTGAACCGTTTCATCGCCGTCATCTGCACTGTAGATTTCGAAGCCGGCGTCGCCATTGTCGTCAACGAACAGCGCAATGGAGACCTGCGTCTCGTCTGCAATCACGAGCGGTTTCAGCCAGACGGTGTCGTGCAGCTCCAGATGATTCGATCGCGCTTCATCCGGCGACGCCGCTGTCATCGCGGCCCGCGCCATCTCGAGATACGCGACGGCGGGAAGCACGTGCTCCGCCGCGGGACCATCGGTGCGCACGCGATGGTCGCGCAGGAAGAATTCCTGGCCGCTGAATGTCGACGTGAACCGCTGCCGGCCGAGGAGGGAAGTGTTGCGGTGCAGGAATGGATGCGCATGCGACGTGATGGACGGCGCCTGCGCCGGAGCGGCCGTCATCTCGATCCAGTAACGCTCTTTCGCGAACGGATACGCCGGCAGACTGACGCGCCGCGGCGTCTCGGCGCCGTACAGCTTCCGCCAGTCGAGCTCGAGCCCTTTGACCCAGAGATCCGCCAGTTTCGGGAGTTTTCGGTCCGCAATCCAGCCGGCGAGCGTCTGTTGCAGGTCGGCATCGCTGCTGAAGAGCGCCAGCGCCTCATTGTTCCGTTTCACCTGGCCGCGATACACCTCTGCGCCCGATTGCTGACCGGCGGCGAATGCCTCGAGCGCTTCCGTTAGCTGCGGCATCGAGCTCACGACGAACGCCACCCGCTCGTCCATCGGCTGCCGGCCGCGCTGCAGCGTGTGCGCGATTGCAGTGAGGTCGAGCGGCGCGGCGGCGTTTCGAATGAACGTCAGTAGATCGCGCACTCGCTGTTGAAGCTGTGCGGCCGTCCTGGCGGACAGCGGAACGATGGTTCCATGGTCGCGGGCGTCGAACGACACAGTGCGGTCCACCGCGGCTGGAAGGGATTCGCCGATCACCAGGTGGGCATTGGTGCCACTGAAACCGAACGCACTGACCGCGGCCAGGCGTGGCTGTCCTGCCGGCGCTTCATCCCACGGCCGCAGACGCGTATTGACGTAGAACGGCGTGCCGGTGAGGTCGATGTGCTCGTTGAGCCGCTCGAAATTGATGGTGGGCGGCAACTGGCGGTGTTTGAGCGCGAGCAGCAGCTTGATGACGCCGGCGATGCCGGCGGCAGTCAGCGTATGTCCGATGTTGCTCTTCACCGATCCGAGCGCGCAGTACTCCGTCTGAGTCGTGTATTTCTGAAATGCTGCCTTGAGACCTTCGACCTCGATCGGGTCGCCGAGTTTCGTACCGGTGCCGTGCGCCTCGACCAATTGGATGTGCGACGGATCGATCCCGTATTTGTCATAAACCTCTTGTTCGAGGCGTGTCTGCGACTCCGGATTCGGAGCGGTGATGCCGTTCGTACGTCCGTCCTGATTGACACCCCAACCTTGAATGACGCCGTAAATGACGTCGTCGTCGCGCTGCGCGTCCTCGAGGCGTTTGAGCATCGCGACGCCGACGCCCTCGCCCGGTACGAAACCGTCGGCGCGCTGATCGAACGTAAAGCAGCGGCCTTCCGGCGAGAGCATGCTCGCCTGTGCGGTTCTGATGTGCATCTCAGGACCGCCCATCACATAGACGCCGCCCGCCAGCGCGAGATCGCTGCCGCCGGAGACGAGGCTGTCGCACGCCTGCGCCAACGCCACGAGCGACGACGAGCAGGCGGTATCGATCGAGACGCACGGCCCCTGCAGGTTGAGGAAATACGAAATGCGCGCGGCGAGGATGGAGGTCGCGCTGCCGGTGAACCCGTGCGCGCTGAGGAGATGCTGCCGCGACTGCTGGTGATAGTCGCCGGTCGCGCACCCGACAAAGACGCCGCATTTGCTGCCTGAGAGCGTGCGGGCGTCATAGCCGGCGTTCTCGATCGCGTTCCAGCACTCCTGCAGAAACAGGCGCTGCTGCGGATCCATGTTCTCCGCTTCTGTGGGCGAAATATTGAAGAACAGCGGATCGAAGAGGTCGTACTCCTCGAGAGCACCGACCCATTGACTGTTCGTTTTCCCCGCCACGGCTGCGCCGGGTTGATAGTAGGTGTCGAGATCCCACCGCTCAGGCGGGACCTGCGAAATGCAATTGCGCCCTTCCGCGAGATTCCGCCAGTACTCGTCGATATTTTTCGCTTGCGGGAACTGGCCGGCCATGCCGACGATCGCAATGGCCTGCGGTGGGGTGAACGCCGCGGCGACAGCAACCGCGCGCGAGGGGGTGCGTCCGCGGCGCGACGTCAGGACTCGCCCGGAGACGGTCAGACGCTGCGACATCGCCTGCGGTAACGGCGACTGCACCGGCGGCGGCACCGCTTCTACCCGCGCAGGCGGCACGTCGGCCGGTAGAGTCGACTCTTGACGGGGCAACGTGCCGTTCTTTTCCGCCTCTCCTTTTACATACCGACCGAGTTGCGCGAGCGTCGGGTAGCTATAGACCTTCGTGGCGTCGATCGAGATCTGATAGGTCTCGTTGATCTTGCGGATCCACGTCACGCCGGCGATCGAATCGAGGCCGAGGTCGACGAATTGCGCGTGATCGTCGATCTCGCTCTCGCTCATCTGCAGCTCGCTGGCGAGGAGCGCCCTGAGATTCGCTGTAATGGCCGGCAGTGCATCCGCAATGACGACTCGGCTGGCGGGTTCAGGCTGTGGCGCCGGATTGGCTGCAGTCGACAGATCGCTCTCCTGATGGAAATTGCGTTCGATCTGCGCCAGCGTGTCGGCCCGTCCGACGAAGGTGCGCTCGTGCATTGCGAGCTCCATGCGATATGTTTCTTCGAGCGGCTCGCGCACAGCCGCTGTCAGCTGCCGCTTGATGGCGACAAGCTCTTCGCGACTCGATTGCGCGACCTGTTGCGCCAGCGCCATTGCCGCGCGATCGAGCTCAACGCGGGGCATGATCGGCAGCCGCAGCCCTCGCGCTTTCAATGCGCTGCCGGTCGACGGTTGCGCGGTCAATAGGCTTTCGCGCGCCAGGTCCGGACCGATCGTTGCGGGGAGAACCCATGTGGCGCCGGCTCCCGGCGTGAAGCCGTAGCTCATGTACGGGCTCACATACCGGCTCTCGTCGCTGAGCAGCACGAGATCGGCGAACATGCCGAGGCACCAGCCGGCACCGATGCCGTGTCCCTGCATCGCCGCAATGACCGGCAGTTCGCAGTCGAGCGGCAGTTGGAAGACGTTCGAATCGGTGAATTTCGCCTGGCCGGACTGAATGGCGAGCAGGCTCTCTTTCGTGCCGCCGGACGCAAAGTAGTGCTCGTAGCCGGTGAGGATCACCACCTTGTACGCCGCCGATTGCGCAATGTGCGCAAACGCTTCCGCCAGCCCCTCGCGGAAGGCGTCGGAGAACATGTTCTTCGCCTGACGGTCTTCCATCTTCACCACCACAATCCCGCCGGGATGAGCGGTGGCGGTAATGACGGAGGATCGAAGCGCAATGCGAACCGGCGACAGAACCGTCGCCTGCTGCTGCAGGGGCGGCACTGACATTGCGGTTGTCCGCGTTGCCAGAGCGGCTGCCGATCCTTCCTTCCATGAAGCGAGCACGCTTCGTGGCATGCGCGCCCATGCGGCGGCGATCTCGAGGGCGGAAGAGAGGACGAGCTCTTCCTCGACGGCAATGAGGGCTCCTGCGCGATCCTGCAGTTCCGCGCCGCTGTAATTGGCTCCTGTGAAGAGGATTTCGGCGGCGGCATGCTTGCCGAGGCGATGGGCATAGAGCGACGAAACCGAGTGCGCGAGCGTGGTGCTCGCATCGAGCGCGCTGAACGAGTAGGCGCCTGAGCGGCTGTAGACGGCGGTATCGCAAAATAGCGCCACAACCCACGCCGGCCCCTTGGCGCTGCCGCTCAATGCGGCCACAAAGGGGACGGGGGACGTCGTGATGATCCGTTGCAGGTCTTGAAGGGCCTGGCCGGAAATCGGCCGCGCAAGAAATGCAGGATGGTCGCTGGTGAGAACGATCGCGCGATACGAGCTGTGTTCGACAGCCGCGACGAGCTGCGCAAATTCGCGCACCAGTTCTTCCGCCGGGATATCAGACGCGGGGGGAAAGGCGATGACCAGAGTTTCGTCCGCGGCGCTGAGGCGGAAACGCTGCGCTGCCGGAAGGGCCGCGTCTGCATCGGCGCGCGGCCGATCGTCGGGCGCCGTGTCGACCCGTTCGAGCCCATCGACAAGAGCAGCCGCATGACGCGTCAGATGCTGCTTCAGAAGGCGGAGCGCGTCCTGCGATTTCGGCAGCGTGGAGGCAAGCTCGTATGCACGCGCGTCGACATCTGACGCCGGCACAATCGGACAGGTCCAGCCTTTCGCCCGCAGTTCCTTTCCGGCAGGGCGGGTCGTGACGTACAGCAGGTCGTCCGCGTGTACGCGGCCGAAGCGCTCGACAAAGAGCGCCCGCTCGGCGGCCGTCGGATAGAGGCGCTGCTCGACGTTCGTGAAGTCGTACCTCGCCTCTTCATTGCAGACCATGAAATCGCACAGTGCGGCGAGGAGAAATGCCGCGCCCGTCGTGTCGGCCTGCAATACGGCAATGACCGGATACGGAAACGAGACGATGGCGTGGGCCAGCCGCTGCTCGAGCGCGGCGTTGCAGTCGTCTCGTCCGCCGCCGTCGAAACAACGCTCGATCCCGGCGAGCGTCAATCCCCGCAACGAAGGCTCCTGCTGGACGCGCTCTAATGCCTGCAACAGCGACGCAATGACAGTTCTCGTGTCGCCGGGGACGCCGATCTCGATGGCAAAGACTCCTTCGCCTCGTTCGAAGAGACGCACGGGAGGCGCACCGGCAGCTTCGGCCGACGGCGCGGCCACGCGCGGCGCGACAGAGGCCAGCGAAATCCGGGCGCGCGTGCGATCTTCCGTGCCGTTCGCAGAAAGCCCGCCGGGCGCGGCCAGTGAAATGCCGGCCGGCTTCTTTCGTCCGTTCTGGCTTGCAGGCGCCGCGACAAGAACGTCGAGCGCGATCTCTCTCGCGGCGCGCGGCACAGTGACGCTTTTGTTGCTTGTTTGGGCCGCAGAAACTACGCTCGAAGCCGCAGCCTGCGCGCTCCCGGCCTGCCAGCGTGCGCCGCGCAGTTCCGCGCAAACGTTCCCGTCTGCGTCGCAGAGGTCGATGTCCAGCATCACGGCATCGGCGCTGCTCGTGGCGGTGTAACGAATCCACGCGACCACGTCGGCATGACACGGCGCAATCGCGCGGAGCGTGTCGACGGTCAACAATTCCT
>DASVUA010000055.1:0-2780 GCA_036387295.1 Thermoanaerobaculia bacterium
CCAAACTGAAGTCACGTTTTGGTGGAGCGGCGGGCTCTTAGCCCGCCGATTGATCGCGATGCCGATGAAACTGCGCGAGCGTTGCTTGCAGCGAGTGAAAGCGGTGACTAGCGTCACCGCACTCCAAACTACGCGTCGAGTGAAGTTCGGTTTGGAGTGCGGCAGCGAGAGCTGCCGCTTTTCCTGCCGCAGCGCGAGCTGCGGCTCGCGGGAGTGAAAGCGGTGACTGGCGTCACCGCACTCCACACGAATCACGCGTCGAGTGAAGTTGAGTGTGGAGTGCGGCAGCGATAGCTGCCGCTCGCGCGAGTGAGAGCGGTGACTGGCGTCACCGCACTCCAGACTACGCGGCGAGCGATCGGGGTGAAGCGATTACAATCCTGCACCTTACCCATGCGCGACTATCTCCTGCTGCACATCAACGGTGAGCCGTATCGCATTCAGGGCGAGCGTGCCTTTGGAACGTTGTCTCGGTTCCTTCGCTACGAGCAGCGGGCAACAGGCACGAAGATCGTCTGCGAAGAAGGCGATTGCGGCGCTTGCACCGTGCTCGTCGGCCGCCGCGAAAACGGTGGGCTGACGTATCGCGCGATCAATTCGTGCATCCAGTTTCTCTTTCAGCTCGATTGCGCGCACGTCGTCACCGTCGAAGGCCTCACGAAGAACGGTGAGCTCACGCCGGTGCAGGATGCGATGGTGCGCTGCCATGGCGCGCAGTGCGGTTACTGCACGCCCGGCTTCATCATGGCCATGGCCGGCATGTGCGAAACAGGCGAGCGCGATGCGCGCCGCGGCCTCACGGGCAACCTCTGCCGCTGCACCGGATACGAATCGATCATCAAAGCGGCGAACGAAGTGACGGCGAACGATGCGACGACGCAGCCGAAGATCGAGCAGCTCTACGCGAGCGAGCCGATCCTGCAGGCGATCGCCGAGGTGGAGCGCGAGCCGGTGCAGATCGGCAACTTCGCCCGGCCGACCGAATTGAGCGACGCGATCCGGTTCAAAGCAGAACATCCCGACACGGTGATCGTGCAGGGAGCGACCGACTTCGGCGTCTGGCGTACCAAGCGCAATTTTGCCGCGGCCGCGATCCTCTCGCTCGACGGCGTGGCGGGACTCGATCAGATCCGCCTCGAAGACCGCACGCTCGCCATAGGCGGCCGCGTGTCGCTCGCGCAGTTCGAAGCGGCCGTGCGCGAGCTCGTCCCCGCGCTCGCGCCGGTGATGGAGCGGTTCGGCTCGCCGCAGATCAAAAACGCCGGCACGCTCGCCGGCAATATCGCAAACGCATCGCCGATCGCCGACACGCTGCCGTTTCTCTACGTGATGAACGCGAGCGTCGAGCTCACCGGCACGAACGGCTCCCGCACCGTCGCCATTGCCGATTTTTATCTCGGCTACAAAAAGCTCGATCTGCGCGCCGACGAGATCATCACGCGCATTCTCGTTCCGCTGCCGGGCGACGGCGAGACGCTGCGGCTCTACAAGATTTCGAAACGCATGCACCTCGACATTTCGACGTTCACCGCCGCGATGCTGATGAAGCGCAACGACGGCAGGATCGATGCGATGCGCGTGGCGTACGGCGGCGTCGGTCCGGTGGTGCTGCGCCTCAAAAAAACCGAGGAGTTCCTCGGCGGACGCGCATTCACGCGCGAAACGTTCGCCGAGGCAGGCGAGATCGCGCGCGGCGAGATCGCGCCGATCGACGATGTGCGCGGCTCGCGCGAATTCCGGTTGCAACTCGCCGAAAACATCATGAGCAGGTTCTACTTCGAATGCGAGACGGGGTCCTGACGTGTACGTAGGCAAAGACGTTCCGCACGATTCCGCGCGCGGTCATGTGACCGGCGAGTCGATGTACATCGACGACATGCCGCCGATGCCGGGCGAGCTGCTGGTCGACTTCGTCTGGAGTCCGTTCGCACGCGCACGCATCCGGTCGGTCGATCTCACGGCGGCGCGCACGCTGCCCGGCATCGCCGGCCTTTATACGTACGAAGATCTCGCGCACAACTGCTTCGGTCCGGTGACGAAAGACGAACCGCTGCTGGCCGTCGACGAGTGCCTGTTTCGCGGGCAGCCGATCGTCGTCATCGCCGCGGAAACGCAGCAGGCGGCGAATGCGGCGAAGCGGGCGATCCGCATCGAATTCGAAGAGCTCCCGCCGATCCTGACCATCGAAGAGGCGATTGCGGCGCACGAATTCATCGGCGAGCCGCGTTTCATCCGCCGTGGCGACGCCGATGCCGCAATGAAGACCGCGGAGCATGTGCTCGAAGGCATTTTCGAGAATCAGGGGCAGGATCACTTTTATCTCGAATCGCAGGCGGCGCTCGTTTATCCCGGCGAGCACGACGCCCTGACCGTTCATTCGTCGACGCAGCATCCGACCGAGGTGCAGGAAGTCATCGCACACCTCCTCGGGATCGACATGAGTCAGGTGGTCGTGATCACCAAACGGATGGGCGGCGGATTCGGTGGAAAAGAATCGCAGGCCACGCATCCCGCCGCAATGGCCGCACTGGTCGCGCGCAAGACGAAACGCGCCGCGCGCATCGCGTACGACAAAGACACCGACATGCACGTCACCGGCAAGCGGCATCCGTTCCGGAACCGCTACCAGGCCGGCTTCGACGGCAATGGACAGCTCGTCGCATTGAAGGTCGATCTCTATTCGGACGGCGGTGCGTATGCCGATCTGTCGTCCGCCGTCATGGCGCGCGCAATGACGCACGCCGACAATGCGTACTACGTCCCGCACATTGAAATTCGCG
>DASVUA010000056.1:0-2797 GCA_036387295.1 Thermoanaerobaculia bacterium
CGCGGCAGATGGACCGCCGGCTGGCCAGCATCCGCGCCGAGCTCGATCAGCGGATGACCTTCGTTTCCGCGCTCGCGCAGGACAACACCGCCGCCGACGTCGGCAACATCGTCACCGTGATGAGCGACGCGAGTGCACTCGTCGACGCGCTCGAGTACAAACCGTTCCACCCTCCCGCGCCGCCCGCCCCCGCGGCTGCGCCCGATCCCGAGGCGCCGCCGCCCGGCGCGCATCCGCCGGTCGAAGTGCGGTTGACGGAGCTGGCCGCCGCTCCTGCCGCACCGGTGGTCGACCCGGTCGTCATCGATCTGCCGCCGGTGCCGATCATCCCGAAGCACGTGATCTCCGAAGAGCAGCAGGAGCTCATCAAAGAAATCGGCAAGCTCGCCGCCGCGATGACGAGGCCCGAGCTCACGCCTGATGAACGAGACGATCTGCGCGAAGAGCTGAACGCCGCCAAGAGTGAGCTGACCAAAGTGCTGGAAGTGGATCGCGCCGAGTTTCATGCGCAGATCGAAGAAGCGGAGGCGGCGATTCGTCAGCGGCAGCAGCTCCACGCCGCGCGAGCGCAGGAGCGGCGCAATCGCGAGCAGGACCGACTCCGCACCGCCGTCGCACCGGTTCCCGCGCGCGCCGAACCCGCTGCGCCGGCCGCTCCCGCTGCGAAATCCGCCGCCGCGCCAGAAGCAAAACCGAAATTGAATGTGCGCGAGCCGACGCCGACCGAGATCGCCCGATCCGCCGCGACGGCGAAGAAAACGGCGCTGCTCCTCGGGCGGCGCTTCGAAGCGCCGGTCCGGAAGGAAGGCGAGGTCGTCGGCCAGCTCACCGCCCGCATCAGTCCCGAACAGGTGATCCGGCGCGTGCTCGGCGGGGCGACCGAAGATCGCAGCGAGATTCCGTTCGCCCTCGATCGCGAAGGGACGCTTTACGCCCGCGACGCGAACGAGCGCGCGCGACTCAATACCCTCGGCATTCCGGCCCGCGTCCGCAAGGGACAGTCGCTCAAAGACATCGAAGGCTGGATCGTCTCGACCTCGATCGATCCGCAGAGCGGCCTCAAGATCGGAGTCGCGCGCCCGGTCGACAATCTCGACGAGCTGCGCAACACGGCGGCACGTAACTTCGGCGTCGGCGTCGGCCTGATCGCGTTCGCGCTGATCGGCATCGTGCCGCTCTCGAATCACCTCACGCGCGACGTCAAGCTCGTCACCGAAGGGGCCGAACGCATCGCGCACGGCGACCTCATGACGCGCCTGCCAGTGAAATCGAAGAACGAATTCGGCCAGCTTTCACGCGCATTCAACCAGATGGCCGAGGACCTCAGCATTCAGCAGCAGATGCTCGTGCAGCAGGAGCGCACGCGGAAAGAGCAGGAGCTGCAGCAGCGCCTCCTGGCCGTCGAATACGAACGGAAGACCGTCGAGCTCGAAGACGCGCGCCGCTTTCAGCTCTCGATGCTGCCGAAAGAAGTGCCGCAGCACGAGGCGTACGACATCGCCGTCTTCACGCGCACCGCCACTGAAGTCGGCGGCGATTACTACGACTTTCACGTCGCAGAACGAACGCTCTCCGTCACCATCGGTGACGCAACCGGCCATGGTGCGAAAGCGGGGACGATGGTCACGGTCGTCAAGACGCTCTTCGCCGGCTACGACGGTATCGGCGGCCCGGCGCTCTTTCTCGCCGACGCGGCGGAGAAGATCAAACGGATGGATCTCGGCCGCATGGCGATGGCGTTGTCGCTCGGCCGTTTCGACGGACACACGATGACCGTCGCCTCGGCGGGAATGCCCCCGGTGCTCGTGCACCGCGCCGCAACCGGCAGTGTCGATGAGATCGCACTTTCGGCCACTCCGCTCGGCACGTTCGGCAGCGATTATCCGCAAGCGGATGTGACGCTCGCCTCGGGCGACACGGTGCTCTTCCTAAGTGATGGATTTCCGGAGCTGATGAATGACGCCTCGCAGCAACTCGGCTACACCGGCGCGCTCGACGCGTTCGTTTCGGCTGCCGCCGCGCCGAATGCCGCCGGCGTGATCGCCGCCCTCGCCGACACCGCACGTGCGTGGCACGGCGATGCGCCTCCAAACGACGACGTCACGTTCGTCGTCGTTCGCGTGTCATGAGCCGGCGCGGGTGTTAACGTACGCGCCGTGACGCTCGACCGCCTCTCCGTGCACTTCGCGACCAGCGACGCCGCGCGCTCGCTTCGCGGCGCCGAGTTGGGAGAGGGTGAGCTGTTCGACGCGTTGGCCGAGGCACTCGAGTTGCCCGACTACTTCGGCCGCAACTGGGACGCGTTCGACGAATGTCTGCGCGACCTCGACGGCCCGGTGCTCCTGCTCGTGCGTGACGCCGCCTCGCGGTGGGAGCGGGAAGCAGAAGCGATGCGCATGCTCGTCGACGTCTGGCTCTCGGCCGCGGCGGAGCGTCATGATCTGCAGCTCGTGTTCGTCTGGTCATGAGAAAACGTCAGACCAATCCCGTCATCCTGATCGCAACCGTCATCGCGTTGGCGATCGGCGCGTGGTGGAACAACGCCGAGCGAAGCGGAACGGGGCCGGAAGTGCGCCCCGCCGCGCGCGATGGCCGCGCGCCGGCAGCAGCCGGGGAATCGCGCGCCGCTGAGACGCGAGCGGCCACGCCGCAAGCGAGCGAAGCCGCGCCGGAGCACGAGCTCGCGACGCTCGTCCCCGATCCTCGAGAACGCACGCAGCTCGTGCAGACGCTCGAGCGCATCGAACGCGGCGGGCCATTTCCGTTCAAGCAGGACGGCACGATCTTCGGCAACCGC
>DASVUA010000057.1:0-1924 GCA_036387295.1 Thermoanaerobaculia bacterium
GGGAAGCGCGGCACCGAGGTGAACGCCGTCAATCGCGACGTGTCGGATGCGAGTGCGCGCGCCGCGAGCGCGGTCACGGAACCGGAATCGAGTCCGGAACTGAGTGTCGTGGCGATGCGCCTCCGCGTGCGCATCCGGTTCCTCACCGCTGCGTCATACAGTTCGACGAACGCGTCGACATACGCGCGATCGTCGCGCAGACGCAGCTCCGGCAACGCCTCGGGGTGCCAGTAGCGGCTGATCCGGAACGACGCTTCGGTGGCGACGAGCTGGTGTCCCGGCGGAAGGCGCAGAATGCCGTCGTGCAGGGTCGCGCCGCCGTCCGTGACCCAGAACGCGAGATGCTGCGCGAGGCGCAGCTCATTGAGCCGCCGCGGTACCTCGGGGATCGCGAGTACCGCTTTTCTGCTCGACCCGAAAAACAGCGAGCGCGCGCCGCGGTGGTAATACAGTCCGGAGTTCCCGAAATGGTCGCGCGCCAGCACCAGCCGCCGTTCGCGCGGATCCCACATCGCAAACGACCAGTCGCCGAATAGATGCTCGCACGCCCGTTCACTCCAGCGTTCCCACGCCGCGGCGACGAGATGGCGATCATCTGTGTCGGATCCGAGGCCAAAGTGCGCGAGCAGTTCGTCGCGGTTATCGAGCCTCGCGGTCGCAGTCAGCAAACTGCCGTCGCGAAGCGAGAGCACCGCATTGCCGCGGTTTTCCTCGTGAGACAGAAGAGCGCCGAGCGCGGCGACGCTGCTGACGTGCAGGCCTCCATCGGGGCCCCAGTACGACATCGCGTCGCGCATCGCGTGTGCTGCCGCGGTCTCGACTCCGCCGTCGAACCGCACGAGGCCGTAAATCCCGCTCACGCGCGCCGTTCCTCGGCGAAGGTGGAGACGACGGTATAGGCGTCGCGGCCTTCGCCGCCGGTCACGTAATACGACCCGCACCGCAGCCACGCGTGTGCTTTGACCGCGGTGCTGTCCGGCTCCCGCGCCACGCCGAGGTAGAGCGTCTGCTCAATGCCGCGCCGGCGCAGCATCATCTTCGCGGCGACTGCCTGTTCGAGACACATGCAGCGCCACGGCGCGCGACGGCTCACCGCCGCAATCGCCCAGCGGATGCGCGCAAGCGTCGGCCGGTGACGAACATCGTCGTCGTGCGTCGTCTCCTGCATGTGCACGCCGAGCCGCCGCGACAACTCGGGAAAACGAATCGTCAGGATGGCGACGCGCGCGAGCGCCAGCCACACGGTCGCCTCGAAGACGCTCCACCAGTCGCGCCACGTGAGAAGACGCGCGGTGCGCAGCGTGCGCCGCGCCGCGCTGCTACGGCTCATCGACGAGCCGCAGGAGATTTTTCATCTGAAGCTTCTGGAGAAACGGCATGACGTCGCCTTCACACCGTTCCTCGGGGACGTCGTACCGGTCGCGCAACTGGTCGCAGATCGCGCGGACCGTCGTCGGCGTCTCTAGCCGTTCCCAGATCGCCGCCGCCACCTCGTCGAGAACAAAGTACGTTCCGGTGGTCATGTCCATGAGCGCAAGCTCGCCGCCCATCGGCGCGGTGACGAGGTCGCCCGTGCGGACGACGACAGAATCGGGGCTGATCATCGCGCGGATTATAGGGGAGGCGGCGAGATCCGCGCCGGCCCCCGAGTCAGCACCCTCCCCGCAAAACAAAATGCGGCAGCTCCCGCTGCCGCATTCCATTCAAACCAAGCAATCGATTCAGGCGAAACACCCCAAACGCCCAAAGCCCAACGCCCTCAGACGATCCGCGACATCTACCCCTCCAGCAACGCTCGCAGATAGTCGTTGTAGAACCGTCCCTTCGGGTCCTCGTGCTGACGATAGGCGCTGAACGCCTTCAAACGCTCGCCGCGCCGGACGCGGAGGTCAGCGAGGAACTTCGGGTTGAAGGCGCCGGTGTA
>DASVUA010000058.1:0-2425 GCA_036387295.1 Thermoanaerobaculia bacterium
CGCCGTGCGTTGCGATGGCGATGATCTTTCCCGCGCCGGCGTCGCGATACGCGCGCGCGGCGTTCATCAATGAGCCGCCGGTGCGGATCATGTCGTCGTAAATGACCACCGTTTCGCCGGTGAGGTTCCGGCTGATGGCCGTCACCTCGGTGTCTTCGGCGCTGAGCCGGCGTTTGTAGACGAACGCCGGCTGCACGCGCAGATCGTTGGCCAGCGATTCCACCCATTTCGCGCGTCCCGCATCCGTCGAGCCGAGGATGAACTCGGTGCCGGCCAGCTCCCGCGCCATCCGTTCGATCAGCGGTTTCGCGTAAACGTGAAACGGACGGATCGTTCCTTCGAAGTAATGCGGAATGCCTTCGCTGTGCAGATCGAGCATCAACACTGCGCTGCCGAGTTTCGGGCGCGGAATGGACGAGATCAGCCGCGCCCGCGTCTTCGCAATCACCGCCTCGCCGTGCAGCACCGCGCGCTCCATGGTCGAGTAGCCGAACCACGGCACGACCAGATTCAGCGTCCGCGCGCCGTATTCGACCGCCGCACAGGCGAGGTCGTACAGCTCGAGCGTCGCCGTATCGTCGATCGTGCCGCCGACCAGGATCACATCGGAATCATTGACGTCATCGACGAGGCGCAGATAGTGCTCGCCATCGGGAAACCGTTTCCGCTCGACCTCCGATACAGGAATGCCGAGGTGCGACGCGAGATCGCGCGCGAAATAGTCGTACGACGCCACCGACAGAATCAGCGCGGTCACGCCGTCACTCCCCTCGCCTCGAGGATCAGGCGCGTCTTCAGCTCGTGCAACTGCTGCTCGAGCCCGACCGGATAGCGGTGCGGATACACCAGCCGCTTGACGCCGGGATGGAACAGCGCGAGCTGCTGCTCGCGGCGCGTACGGATCTCCTCGAGTGGCGGCGGATCGTAGACACGTACGCCGCGGCGAAACACCGGGACGAGCAGGTCGACTGTTTCACACGTCGCGTCGAAGCGCTTGCGGCGCGTCGGGTCGAGCGGATCGATCATCGCGTTGACCATCGCGCTTGCCGGCTGCTGCGCGTCTTCGCTGTAGATCATGTCGCCGGCCGCTTCGCCGCCGGCGATGAAACGCCGCACCTGCAGGATGCCGGGATTCGAGATCTTGATGGCTTGTTCCGACAGCTTGATCTTGTACTGCCACGGTTCTCCGCCGCGGCGAATTGCCGTGAGTTTGTAGACGCCGCCGAGCGCCGGCTGATCGAACGCGGTGATCAGCTTCGTCCCCACGCCCCACACGTCGATGCGTGCGCCCTGTTCTTTGAGGCTGGTGATGATGTGCTCGTCGAGGTCGTTGCTCGCGGAGATGCGGACGTTCGGGAAACCTGCTTCGTCGAGCATCCGGCGCGCTTCGATGGAGAGATACGCGAGATCGCCCGAATCGAGACGGATGCCGGCGAGCTCGTGTCCATTCGCGCGCAGCCGTTTGCCGGTCTCGATCGCGTGCGCCACCCCTTCTAGCGTGTTGTACGTATCGACGAGCAGCAGCGCATTGTTCGGCATCACCTCGGCGTACGTCTGGAACGCCTCCAGCTCGCTCGGGAACGACATCACCCAACTGTGTGCGTGCGTGCCGCGCACCGGAATGCCGTACATCGCGCCGGCGAGCACGTTCGAGGTCGCAGCGCAGCCGCCGAGGTATGCGGCGCGGCTCGCAGCCAACCCGCCGTCGACGCCCTGCGCGCGGCGAAGACCGAAGTCGAGCACCGGATCGCCCTTCGCCGCGAGCACCACCCGCGCCGCTTTGGTCGCGATCAGCGTCTGGAAATTGATCAGGTTCAGCAGCGCCGTCTCGACGAGCTGCGCCTCGAGAATCGGCCCGCGCACACGCAGCAGCGGCTCGTGCGGAAAAACGACCGTCCCTTCCGGAACGGCGTCGATGTCGCACGTGAACTCGAAATCGCGCAGGTACTCCACGAACTCGTCCGGAAAGAGACGCGCGCCGTCGTTGCCGCGCAGCGAGCGGAGAAACTCGAGATCCTCGGCCGCGAAGCGCAGGTTCTCGATGTACTCGATCGCGTGCTCGAGACCGGCCGCGATCGCGTAGCCCCCTTCGAACGGATTCTCGCGATAGAAGAGATGGAACACCGCCTCGTCGCTTTGCTTCTGCGCGCGCCAATAGCCGTAGGCCATGGTGAGTTGATAGAGGTCGGTGAGGAGTGCCAGGGATCGCGGGTCGCGGCGGGACGGATGCATCGTGCTCTCTCCTTAGTGTTGTAAACACACTATGTCGGGAGCGGCGATTTGGCAAGTGCTGCTAGCGTTCTTCGTCGAGATTCTTGAAGAAGACCACGGTGGCCTGAAACGCCCCCGACCCGTCGCGGACGTAGCGGGGAATCTCTCCGAGACGGACGTAGCCGATCGACGCGTACAGCCGCTCGGCGACGTC
>DASVUA010000059.1:0-2747 GCA_036387295.1 Thermoanaerobaculia bacterium
CTTCGAACGGAAGATGCAGCGACTGCGAGCGGCGGATCGGAAGCTCGCGTTTCGACGGTTTCCGGTCCTCGATCGTGCGCTCGTACCACGCGTCGATCGCGGCATCGTCGACGATCGAAAGCGTGAGTCCGCTCGTGACGATCGGCGCCGGAACGAGCGACGTCGCCAAATCCTGCAGTTCGCGTGAACGCGTCCGCAGCGCGGCGAGCGTGCCTGCCGCGAAGCTGCGCACGTCCTGCAGCACGTCGATGGCCGTGCGGCGATGCGCAACCTCGAACTCGAACTGCAGCTCGTCCGCGTGCGCGGCGTTCTTTGCGCGGTCGGCGGTCTCGATCTGCGTAATGAGTCGTGCGAGTGCCTCTCGTGCGGCGCGTACGCGCGGCGCGATGTCCGTCATGTAGCGAAACGCCGCGTACATCGCGAAGAGCCCGACCGAGAGGCCGGCGAGCGTGTGCACGCGGCCGAGGTTCGGCCAGAGCAGTTTGAAGATGAAGGGAATCGCGTAAATCGCGGTGAGGCCGGCGATGGCGACGAAGAGCTGCGTCTGCAGCCACGTGCGCCGCGCTTCGAGTGCCTCGCGCACGGCCTGTTCGGCGCGCGGGCGTTGGCCGAACAGCTCGCGCAGTTGCTGTTCTTTCGCCTCGGTGTCGGACGCGAGCCGCGCGGCTTCTTCGTCGCGTGCGACGTTGCGCGCGGCGTTGTTCGCCCCTTCCTCCCGGAAGAGGACGTCGGGCAGCGCACTGACGAGCATCTGCCGCTCGCCGCGCATTTCGTCGAGCCGCTCCGCCGCACCATCCGCGGCGACCGTTTCGGCGACGAGCTGCTGATCGCGCAGGAGCTCGTCGAGCTCACGCACGCGTTTGCGCGCCGCGTCGCTGGCGGCAGTATTCGGGGTGAATCGGACACGTGCATCGAGCGCCGCCGTCGCGTCGTGGATCAACGTAACGATGTTGCGGGACGCCGATGCATCGGCATCACCGCGCAAGTCCGGCAGCGGATCGATGAGCGCCTGCGTGAGGCCGAGCGCCGCCGCGTACCCTTCGCGGTCGAGCGTCTCGTCGACGCTTCGCGCGATCAGCGACGTCAGCTCGGTCTCGGTCGCCTGCCGCTGCACCGAAAGCTTCGCCAGGTTCTGCAGATGCGTGTTGTCGCGGAACACCTGCAGCTCGCGGCGCGCCGCGGCGATCACCTCTTCCGCGCTGCTCGTGCGCTCGCTCACGACGCTCTTCGCCTGAAAGCGTTTGAAGAGCGACTGTCCGGCCTCGACTCCGATGCGCGACAGCGGCAGCGCGAAGGCATCGTTTGCAACGAACTGCTTTGCGCGCAGCAGCGCCGGAACACCGTCCGCGTTGACCTCGCTGAGCAGCACGTCGTTGATGAGCTCCGCCGCGAAGCGCGGCTCGAGACGTTGCAGGGCCGCGTCGCGCGGGAAGATGAGCGATGAATAGCCGAACGAGCTGAACGTCGGATCGACGCCGCGCGGACGCAGACCGGGCAGCGCACCGCTCATCTCCGGCTCGAACATCAGCGAGCCCGCGACGGCATCGGCGTACGTGTCGCGGTTCGATTCGAACGATCCGAAATGCACGCGATTGCCGTTCATCGCATCGAGCAGCCATGCCTCATCGAACGGTTTCGGATCGGCGGCACTGATCGATTTGAGCAGACCGTACGCCGCCGCGTAAGCGGTCGACGCCGCGACTTCCGGCATGAGACACAACAGCTCGACGGTGAACGCCGACGCGAAGCGGCGGCGCTCGTACAACTGCCGCACGTCGCGCGCGAGGTCGATCGCCTGCGTCCGCGCCGCTCCCGATGCCGAGAGCACAAGCAGAATCAGCTCGCGCGAGCCGACGTCGTCGCGCAGCCGCAGCGGATTGTCAGGCCGCTGCCGCTGCGCGTGAATGGACTGCAGCACCGGCGCGAGCTCGGCGCTGTTCGCGATCGCGCGCGCCTGCACGAGATCTTCGAGACCGCTGCTCTTCGCAACGCGCTGCTGCACTGCAGTCGCGAGTGCGAACGAAACATCGTCGAGGGCGAGGAGACTGACCGGGCGGAACATGTCAGCTCAGCGTCTCCATCCGCCGCACGTACTCTTCGATCGCGAGAATCTCGTTCTCGACCTGATCCTTCACCGCCGCGTCGACCGCGCCGGCGGTCTGCCTCGACAGCGACTCGGTGTACTCCTTCAGAATCTGAATGACGCGCGTCGCCCCTTCGCGCGTGACGATCGTGTCGATCGCCTCCTCCGCTTCCTGCACGAGCTCGCGGTTCTTCTCGAACGCGGCGTAGGCGGGGACGCGGCCCTGGCCGAGGCGGACGAGATTGTTGTCGGTGCGTCGCCCGTTCTTCGACTTCATCGAATACCAGGTGCCCTCGCGGCGGATGAGCGCGAACGGCTCCGGCGCCTGCGCGAGCGCGAACCAGCGCAGCGACTCACCGTCGCCGCTGCGCGGAATGAGATTCGGCAGCTCGTTCCAGCGGCGATCGAGATGATTGGAGATGATCTTGTTCGGATCGAGATACGCGCGCTCCATGTCCTCGAGATCGGCGAGCGCGAACAGCGGCAGTCCGGTTTTCACTTTGAAGAGCACGATGCGGTGCGCGTCGCGCGTCGACACCATGGCCGGTCGCGCGTTCCCCTTCGGTACACCGGCGGCGTAGCGCGCCTCCTGCAGCACCGACGTCTCCGAGTCGGCCACGCCGTAGTGATAGAACTCGTTGATCAGCGTCTGATTGACGACCGG
>DASVUA010000060.1:0-20206 GCA_036387295.1 Thermoanaerobaculia bacterium
CTCGAGGATCGCCTCGACCGCCTCGGCGGTGAGGCGGGAGCCACTGGCCTGCTGGATCAGCGCGATCGTGCCGGCGACGTGCGGCGCGGCCATCGACGTGCCGGCGTATTTGATCCAGCCGCCGCCGCGTTTCGACGAGACGATATCGGCGCCAGGCGCCACGAAGTCGACCGCCTCGGAGGTATTCGAGAAGCATGCGATCTCATCGACATACGTCGACGGCTCAAAGCAGAACGCCGCGTGCGGGCCGGGGCTGTCGTACGTCGCACCGACGCCGATGACGTCCTGAATGCAGGCCGGAAGGGTGGTGCTGTTCAGCGAGCCTTCATTGCCCGCCGAGGCGACGATCAGCACGCCGCGCGCGCGGAGCTTGGCGATCACCTCGCGCAGGCCGAGCGCGACGGCCGAGTTGCCGCACGCGCTGGACGAGAACAGCGTCCGCGAGCCGAGGCTCGCGTTGATCACTTTCACATCGTGACGAGAAGTCGCAATCCAGTCGAGCGCGCGGTAGATCTGCGTGAAGCTGCTGAACGTATTGTTCTCGTCCATCACCTTCACCGCGACGATGTTCGCGCGCGGCGCAATGCCCGGCGGCGCGTTCGCACCTCCGCCCGCGACGATTCCGGCCACGTGTGTGCCGTGGCCATGATCGTCGCGCGCCGAAGCAACACCGATCTGCATCGGCTCGCCGTCCGGGCAGCAACCGCTGCCGTCGAGGTTCGCGCAATAGCAGCGCTGCGCGACGATACGACCCGCGAAATCGGGATGCGTCGCGTCGATGCCGGTGTCGAGCACCGCGACCGTCACCCCGCGGCCGTCGAACCCGAGGTCGTGAGCGGTATCGGCGCCGATGATCTTTGCGCTCTCGAGCAGCGCGCCACTGCCGCCGTCGTCGATCGAGATCGCCCGCACCCGCGCATCGCCGCGCAGGCGCTCCAGTTCAGCAGAATCGATCTCCGCGGCGAACACGCTGCCCGAGCCCCACGGCTCGATCGACGTGGCAGTGTCGAGGGACGCCATGACGCCGGTCCGCAACGCCGAAGCGGACGCCGCCGCAATGCGCGGGACGTCGACAGCAACGACGACGCGAACGCGTGCGGCGTGCAACGGAAGCGCGACGGCAAGAAGCGCCGCCGCGGCGATACGGATCATGACGGACACATAATAACCTTTTCGCCGCGACGGCTGCACAGGCATCCGCGCAGCGATCAGTCGCGGTCGAGAAAGTAGAGGCCGCCCCACAGCTTCAGGTCGACGAGAATCCCTTCCTTCTCTTTTTCCTTCAGCCACGCCACCAGCTCGTCGCGAGCGATCGTGTGGACTTTGATGTCCTCGCCATCGACGCCGCCCCCTTCACCTTTGCGCGTCACACCGCGGGCGCGATAGAAGCTGACGATCTCCGAGGTGATGCCTGCCGAGCTCGGACCTGTCGCGAGATGCTCGACTGACTCGCACGCATACCCGGTCTCTTCCTCGAGCTCCTTCTTCGCCGATTCGGCGGGGTCGTTGTGGCCTTCTTCGTCGCCGACCAGCCCGGCCGGATAGTCGATCACCCGCTTGCCCAGCGGCTTGCGGAGCTGTTCGGTGAGGATGACCTTGCCGTCGCCGGTCATCGCGAGCACCGCGACCGCCGTTTTCCCCTTTTTGCGCTCGACGAATTGCCAGTCGTCTGTCTCTTTGACCAGGAGATGCTTGCCTTCGAATACGGTTTCCATCGAGCGCAGTGCGTCGCAAGAGCGATACCGGCGGGCAATCAGAACAGTGACGCTTGCAACGTCCTCCGCCGAAAGGACGCCGTCGACAGCTCCCGCCGCTCTTCATTCAGCCCGAGGCGGCGGCACGTGACGTCGAACAGCGCTTCGATCTGATCGGCAAAGACGCCGGTGCCGCGGCCGCGCACGCCCCACTGCGCGTCGTACAGCTTGCCGCCGCGCAGGTCGCGCATCCGGTTCAGCACCTTTTCCTTCCGGTCGGGAAAATGCTCTTCCAGCCAGCGCTCGAACAGCGGTGCGACGGCCCACGGCAAACGCAGCACGACGAAGCCCGCCCACTTTGCGCCCGCCTCTTTCGCCGCTGCCAGAATCTTCGGCATCTCGTGATCGGTGATGCCGGGGATGGTCGGCGCGACCATCACGCCGACCGGCACACCGGCCGCCGCGAGCTTCGACACCGTCTCGAGCCGCAGTTCCGGCGTCGAGGTACGCGGCTCCATGACGCGCGCGAGTTGCGGATCGAGCGTGGTGATCGAGACGAACACCCGCGCCGCGTCGAACGACGCGAGCTCTGCCAGCAGATCGGCGTCGCGCGTGACGAGGTGATTCTTGGTGATGATGCCGACCGGGTTCCTGAACTCCGCCAGCACTTCCAGGCAGCCGCGCGTGATCCCGAGGCGCCGCTCGATCGGTTGATAGGGATCGGTGACGCCGCTGATCGCGAGCACTTTCGGCTGCCATTTCTTCGCGTTCAATTCATCGAAGAGCAGCGACGGCGCGTCTTCCTTCACCAGGATCTTCGTCTCGAAATCGAGCCCGGCCGAAAAGCCGAGGTACTCGTGCGTCGGGCGGGCGAAACAGTAGATGCAGCCGTGCTCGCAGCCACGATACGGATTGATGCTGGCGTCGAACACGACATCCGGACTGTCGTTCGTCGTGATGATGGTTCGCGTCGGATCGCGCAGGTAAACGGTGCCCGGCGAGCTCTCGTCCTCGAGCGGAGCCTCCTCATCGCGAACGTATTCGAGAGTCTCGAAGCGGTTCAACGGATTCCACGACGCTCCGCGGCCTTTCACGAATCGAGACTAACGCGCGCGTCAAGAAAATCTACGGGCCTTAGATCGTCTTCAGTTGCCGCAGCTTCGGCATGCGCCAGGCGGTGATTCCGACCACGATCAACGTCATTACGCCGCCGAAGAGCACCGACGGGACTACGCCGAGTAGACGCGCTGCGACGCCCGATTCGAAGGCGCCGATCTCGTTCGACGAGCCGATGAAGATCTGGTTCACGGCCGAGACGCGCCCGAGGAGGTGCTCGGGCGTGCGGGTCTGCAGAAGCGTCGAACGGATCACCACGCTCACGTTGTCGAACACGCCACTCGCCACGAGGACGGCGAACGACAGCCAGAACTCGCGCGAGAGGGCGAAGAGGATCATGCAGCCGCCGAATGCCGCGACGGAGGCGAAGATCGCGAAGCCGGCGTGGCGCATCGGCGCACGGTGCGCGAGCCACACGCCGGTCGCGATCGAGCCGATGGCCGGTGCGGCGCGCAGCAGGCCGAGGCCTTCAGGACCTGCTTCGAGCAACTTCGCGAACGCCGGCAGCAACGCGACGGCGCCGCCGAAAAGGACAGCGAACAGATCGAGCGTCATCGCGCCGAGGAGCAGCGGCTCGCTCCAGACGAACCGGATGCCGGTCGTGAGGCTCTCGATGAGCGGCACTTCTTCCGCGGGCGGCGCCGGCTTCGCGCGATGCGTGACCGCGCTGACTGCCGCGAGCGAGAGCGACATCGCGACCACCACCACGCCGTACGCGGCGGCCGGTCCGGCAAAGCCGTAGAGCAGCCCTCCCGCGGCCGGTCCGAGCACCGCGGCGAGGTGCCATGTCGAGGTGCGCCAGGCGATCGCGCGAGGATAGAGCTCGCGCGGAATGACCTCGGCCGACAGCGCGAAAAACGCCGGCCGGGTGAAGCTCCGTGCCGTCGCACTCAAGGCCACCACGAGATACACCGGCCACACCCGGTCGGCCGAGATTGCTCCCGCGGTGAGCGTGAGCGTCAGCAGCACGAGAGCCGACACCACCAGCCCGAACGTCCCGGCAATTGCCAGCGTCCGCCGCTCCGCGCGGTCGGCCATGTGCCCCGCAAACAGCGCCACCGCAATGAACGGCAGCGCCTCGGCCAGCCCGATGAGCCCGAGCGTCAACGGGTCGCGCGTCAGCTCGAACACCTGCCAGCCGATCACCACGATCTGCGCTTCACGCGCGAGCGTGAGCATGCCGTTCGCGAGCAGAAGCTTACGAAAATCAGGAATCCGGAGCGGGGCATACGGCGATTCGGTCACGCGCGCGGAGTCTAATCTTTTGCGCGATCTGCGATCGCGGTTGTCGGTGGACCGTTGTCGGTTGTCGGTTGTCAGTTGTCTGCACATGCCGCCCGGGCGATACCGCACAGAGAACCGACAACCGAGACCGACAACAGCGCGCAGCGCCTCACGCTGCGAACAATCTGCTACGCCCATTGATAAACATCCCTGAATGCGCTTCACTGCGCGATCCCATGCAGCGCGAGGAAAAGTCGGAGCGGAGCCGTCGCGCAGTGCTCGATGCAGCACTGACTCTCTTCTCGCAACAGGGCTATCGCGCCACCACCATGCGCGAGGTCGCCGATCGCGCGGGCGTCTCGACCGGCAACGTCTACCATCACTTTCCGGATAAAGACGCGATCTTCCGCGCCCTCATCGACGAGTATCTCGAGCTGACGGAAACGCAGCGCTTCCCGTTCACGCGCGTCCTCCACGCCGGCGGCAAGTTCCCCGACAACATCGAGCTCCTCGGCTACGCGGCACGCGACAGCGTGCGGCAGTACAAGGCGTACCTGAAACTGATCTACGTCGACGTCATCGAGTTCGGCGGGACCCACATCCAGCAGTTCTACCAGGCCATGGCGGAGCGATTCACTCGCTACTTCGAAGCGCAGGGGGCAACCGACGACGTCGCCTCGCGCCTGCGCCCCGGTGTGTCGCCTACGTCCGCCCTCCTCCTCACCACCCGCCTCTTCTTCAACTACTTCTCACTCGAGATCCTCTTTGGCGTGCACGAGCCGTTCGGCAAGAACACCGACGCGGTCGTCACCGAAATCGCGGACGTGGTGAGGAATGGGATCTGCGCGCGCTGACGCGCGCGGGCGTCAGGCGCAGGGCGTTCGGGGTCTGTTCGCGCGCCGGCTCTCACTCCCGGTTTGTGCACCACGTTTTTTGGCGCAGGGCGAACACCCCATGATCCCAACGCCTAACGCCCAACGCCCCACCCCTGATACCGTTCCCCCATGCGCCTGGCCCTCGCCCTCCTGTTCGCTACCACCGCCGTATTTGCGCAGCAACCGCTCGACACGGCGTATACCGACGCGATCCGGAAAGAGACCACCGAACCGCGGTTTCTGACGGAGCTCGTCGATCACCTGCCTGCCTCCACGGCCGTTCCTTCGCCGCTCGCCTTTCACGGCTACATCGCCGGCGCGTCGGGGAAGCTCACGTACGCCGAGGACGTCTATCGCTACATGCGCGCGCTCGAAGCGGCGTCGCCTCGCGTGAAGGTCTTTTCGGTCGGACGAAGTGAAGAAGGACGCGAATTCGTCGTCGTCGCAATCTCAAGCGACGAGACCATCGCCAATCTCGAACGCTATCGCGAGATCACGCGCAAACTCGCCGACCCGCGCCAGCTCCCCGAAACCGAAGCACGCACTCTCATCGCGCAGGGAAAGCCGATGTATTACCTCACCGGCGCCATGCACTCGCCGGAGACCGGCAGCCCGGAGATGCTGATGGAGCTCGCTTACAGGCTGGCCGTGGAAGAGACGCCGTTCATCCGGTCGATCCGCGACAACGTCATTACGCTCATGACACCTGTACTGGAAGTCGACGGACGCAATCGGCAGGTCGATCTCTGGCGTTATCGCCAGGCGAATCCCGATCGACCGACGCCGCCGCTCGTCTATTGGGGCAAATACGTCGCCCACGACAACAATCGCGACCAGATCGGGATGGCCCTCGCGCTCAGCCGGAACGCCATGACGGCATACAAGCAGTTTCACCCGCAGGTCATGCACGACCTGCACGAGTCGGTACCGTTCCTCTACATTTCCACCGGCACTGGTCCTTACAATCCGGCGCTCGACCCGCTGATGATCGACGAGTGGCATCGCATGGGTTTCCATGAGATGGACGAAATGACGCGCCGCGGCATGCCCGGCGTCTGGCTGCACGGCTTCTGGGACGGCTGGGCTCCGAATTATCTCTTCTGGCTCGGCGCGGGCCGCAATACGGTCGCCCGCTTCTACGAAACGTTCGGCAACCGCTGGCCGACCACCGAGAAACGCATTGTGCGCGGCGCGAGCGAGCGGCAGTGGTACCGCCAGAACCCGCCGCTTCCGGAAGTGCAGTGGTCGTTCCGCAACAACATCAATTATCAGCAGTCGGGCGTGCTGTTCGCCTTGCACGACATGGCGCAGAACCGCGAACGCTTTCTCGAGCGCTTCTGGATCATGGGACAGCGCGCCGTGGCCAAAGCAAAGAACGAAGGTCCGGCCGCGTGGGTGCTCGACGGCTCGCAGAAACGCCAGGCGCAATTACACGAATTACTGACGCTGCTGCAGCGGCACGGCATCGAGATCCATCAGTCGGACGAAGCGTTCACCATGACCACGAACTGGCCGCCGTCGAAAAAAGAGGGCGAGCCGGTGAAGTTCGCCAAAGGGTCGTACATCATCCGGATGGACCAGCCGTATTCACGGCTCGCCGACACGCTGCTCGACGTTCAATACGTCCGCGGCGAAGAAAAGGTATACGACGATACCGGCTGGACGCTCGGCTATCTCAAAAACGTCGAAGCACGCCGCGTCGTGAATCCCGGCGTGCTGAACGTGAAAATGCGCCAGTGGTTCATGACGGAAGTCGCACCCGCGCCAGCCCTCAAAACGACCACGCTCGCAATCGCGAATTACGCGGAAACAGGTCTGGCTCGCTTGCGCTACGCAGTACCGAGCGCACGCATTGTCGTGGCTGACGAAGAATTCAAGAGCGGGAAACAGACGTTCCCTGCCGGCACGATTCTGGTCGACGACGCGGAAACGCGCGATGCACGGGCGAACCTGCATCTGACCGCCACGCCGGTCGGCGCCATGCCGAACGTGAGCACGCACGAATTGCGCGCGCCGCGCATTGCACTCATGCATTCGTGGCTTTCGACGCAGGACGAGGGGTGGTGGCGTCTGGCACTCGAGTCGATGAACGTCCCGTACGAGTACATCTCGACGCAGGACGCCGCGCGGGTGCCGGATCTGCGCGCACAGTACGACGTCATTCTGTTCCCGCCGGTGGGACGGAGCGCTCAGGATATCGTGAACGGCTATCCCGCCGGCGCGCCGCTTCCCTGGAAAAAAACCGAACTCACCCCGAACCTCGGCGTCGATGAGACCGAGGACATGCGCCCCGGCCTCGGCTTACAGGGCGTACAGAACCTCACCCGTTTCGTCGAGGAAGGGGGTGTGCTCATCACGTCGCGCGACACGTCGGTCTGGGCAGTCGAATACGGCCTTGCGCGGTATGTGCGCATTGTGCCGCCGACGAAACTGCGCGCGCCCGGCACGATCGTGCAGGGCACCGTCACCGATAAAAAGCACCCCATTGCACGCGGCTACGATGACACGCTGCCGCTGTACTTCGCCGGCTCGCCCATTTTCCGCGTCGGCGTGCGCGAAGAACCGCCTGCGGCCGACGCGCGCCCGAGCGGACGAGGCGGCAAGGACGATCCCGACGTTCCGCAGGGCCGCCCATTCGTGCCGCTCCCGGAGCGCGCGAAACCCGCTCCCGGCGAAGCAGGATTCCAGCTTCCCGAAGACGCCCCCTGGAGCGTCGAAGCCTACATGCCACGCGCCGAAGACCGTCCGCGCGTCGTGATCTCATTCGCGGAAAAAGACCTCCTCCTCTCCGGCATGCTCGAAGGCGCGGACGAGATCGCCGGAAAACCAGCAGTCATCGACGCGCCACGCGGCAAAGGCCACATCATCCTCATGTCGACAAACCCCATGTGGCGCATGAACACCAGCGGCCTCTACGCCCTGGTAATGAATGCAGCGATGGAGATGAGCGGCCCGCGTTGATCGTCGTCGCAAAGGTGACGCGACACTCACATTAAGTCTGGAGTGCGGCGACGCCAGTCGCCGCTTTCACTCGCCGCGGCGCAACCCGCGGCTCCGCCCACTACGAAAGCGGTGGCTCCGCCACCGCACTCCAAACTGAGGGGACGCCCTCGCAACCGGCAACTTACTTCAATTGCTCGAGCTTCGCGTCGATGCTCCCCTTTACCGCCGCCTTGCGGTCCGCGGCCATCGAGGTGTCTTTCTCGAGGAGCACCGCCGCTTTCTTGGTGAGCTCCAGCGCCTTTACGCGGTCATTGAGCGCCACATACGCGTCGGCGAGTGAATCGAATGCGTTCGCCGATTGCGGGAACGCTTCGGTATTGAGCGCCAGCATGTCGGCGGCGTCACGTGCATTGCCGCGGAACAACAGGACGTACCCCGCCGCATTGACCGCACCCTCGGCTACAGGCGGCGTTCCGCGCTCTTTCCACTGCTTCCGGTACGTCTCGATGGCCGCGCGTGCGCCCTCTTCGTCGATCGCGTTCAGAAACTCGGGCACCGAGACCGGCGCCGGCAACGCGGCAGTGTGTGTCACTTTCGGCCCCTCAGCCTTGAACGACTTTCCCTTGAGGTGCGCGTCGAGAAAGGCGAGCGTCTGGCGGCTGACCGCGTGATAGACCGACGCCACCTTATCCGCGTCGCCGCCGCGCGCGCCCGCGAGCGCGGTCGCATAGCCGAGGGACTGGAAATCCCAGTGATTGAGCGCGGGCTCCGTGAACTCCACATAGGTGCGGTCGGCGTAACGAAGCGCATTCCACATCGCCATGTCGTCCTGCCGCGCGAATTCAGTACGCGTGAGATGCAGCACCGGCACGCGCACGGCGCCGAGGTTGAAATGCGGCATCGTGCGCCACGCCGCATTGATCCCGTCCGGAAACAGCATGACGGAATCGAGCGAAACGACCGCGTGCACGTCGGGACTCTTCATCGCCGCCGCCAGTGCCCAGCGGCCGCCTGCACTGAACCCGATCGCGCCGATGTTAGACGCGTCGGCCTGCGGCCAGTCACGAATTTCGTTGAGGATGTAATCCATGTCGCGCAGCTTCATCTCGAGATCGAGCACGTCGCGGTTGTCCTGCGGCAGTCCGGCGTAGGCGCCGAGACGCGGCGACTGCACGACCACATACCCATGACTGGCGAGGAATTCGGGCGTCCCGTGCGAAATCACGGCAGAGCCGAGCGAATAGAGGATCAGAGGAAACTTCCCTCCGGCCGGCTTCGCATTGCGCACCGCGTGTCCTTTGAGCGTGCGCATCTTCGCGCGATGCTCCGGCGACACCTGGTTCAGCAGCGGAAACGCGAAAAATGTTTCTTCCGCACGCCGCTTCTCGTCCGGCGTCACAGAGCCGAATCGCGCCTCACCCGACAGCATTTCGACGTAGTCGCCGAACGTGAGCGTCGTCGCATTCGCCGTACGCTCCGCCGGATACCAGATGCTGATGCGGATCGGCCGGGCGCGCTCGCCCGTCCGCGGCTTCCCGTCCAACCTGGTCGGGGTGCGGTATGGCCGCGAATGATCGTAGCGGTCCCATTGAGTAAATCCGGGCGTGTAAGGCCCCGGCTCGAGCTCGCCCCACAACGTCTGGGCCTCGAGCGGAGCGGCGAGAAGCAGAATGAGCAACAGCCTGCGCATGATTCGTCTCCTGTGATCTGTTCGTGTGAAACACACCACGGCAAACTACGCCGGCGCGACTGCGCGGAGCGTCTCCTTTGTCGCCAGCGCGTCTGCCCGCGTCGCGAACGGTTCGCGACCGGAGGCGCCCGCCGCGTATGATCGCTCCGTGACGCGCGCGCGCATGCTGCTGATCGCTTTCGCCGTCTGGACGATCGTCGGCTTCTACTTCGCGTCGCAGGCCTACGTGAACCCCGCGTTCCGCATGCGTCCGCGCTGGGGGCAGGCGCTGGCCGTCAACCTCACGTATTACTACCTCTGGGGCGCCGTCACGCCGGTCGTGATCTGGCTCGCGAAGCGCAAGTCGTCACTATGGACGCATGCGATCGCGAGCATCGTCGTCACCGCGGCGCAACTCGTCGTCGCGGAATCGCTCCTCTGGACCTATCACATCGGAGCCGACTTTCGCCGCTATCCCTATCTCGAATCGCTGCAGATGGCGTTCGGGATCAACTTTCACGGCAGTCTGCCGACATACTGGCTCATCCTCGCGGCATACTTGGCCTGGGCGTATTCGCGCAATGCGGCGCGGCTCGAAGCGCAATTGTCACGCGCGCAGCTCGACGCGTTGAAAATGCAGCTCAATCCGCATTTCCTCTTCAATACACTCAATTCCATTTCGTCGCTCATGTACACGAGCGTCGACGCGGCCGACGCGATGCTGGCGCGCTTATCGGAGTTTCTGCGCCTGACGCTCGACCGCCCCCTCGAACAGGAAATGACGCTCGAAGCGGAGCTCGATTTCGTCCGCCGCTATCTCGATATCGAGCGCGTTCGCTTCGAAGAACGGCTGCAGGTGACGATCGACGTCGAGCGCGGCTGCGAACGGGCCATTGTGCCGGCGCTGCTCCTGCAGCCTCTGGTCGAGAATGCGGTGCACCACGGCATCGCGCGGCGCGCAGACGGCGGCGCCATTGCCATTCACGCCCGCCGCGACGGCGCCATGTTGCGGCTGCGCGTCCACAATGACGCAGACGCGGTGGACGTTCGCGAGCGGGTCGGCCTGACGAACACGCGCGCCCGGATCGAGGCGGTGCGCGGCTCGCTCACGCTCAGTACGGACGACGGGTTTACAGTGGATCTCGCCATTCCATGGGAGACGCGGTGATTCGCGTCCTGATCGTCGACGACGAGCGGCTGGCGCGGCAGAAGGTCCGCACGTTTCTCGAGGCGCGCAATGACGTGACGATCGTCGGCGAGGCGGCGAACGTCGATGAAGCCATCGCCGCAATCGAACGCGAAAAACCCGATCTCGTCCTGCTCGACATCCAGATGCCCGGCCCTGCCGCGGAAAGCACCGGATTCGACGTGCTGCGCGCCAACCCGCCGGCCGTCATCTTCCTCACCGCGCACAATACATACGCCGTTCGCGCATTCGAAGTCGCGGCGGTCGACTATCTGCTCAAGCCGTTCGACAGAAATCGTTTCAATCAGGCCATCGACCGCGCAACCGCGGCGCGGCCGCGCAATCTGCACGCGTCGTTCTTTACAGTGCGCAAACGCGACCGCACCCTCTTCATCCCGGTCAAAGACGTAGACTGGATCGAAGCCGAAGGCAAATACCTCCGCCTCCACGTCCGCGAGCGCTCCTACCTGGTCCGCGACACCATCGCCGCCGCCACGCAACGCCTCGACGAACGCCTCTTCCTCCGCATCCACCGCAGCACCCTCGTCAACCTCCGCCGCATCGCCGAAATCCGCGATGACTCCGTGATCGTGCTCAGAGACGGCACCGAGCTCACCATGAGCCGACGGTTCAAAGCAAAGGTGAGACTCGCCGTGCGCCTTTAGGCAGCCAGCGGTTTCTGAACGGCCACGCGTTTCACGGCAACGCGCACGTTCTGGTGGAGCGGCGGGCTTCAGCCCGCCGGTCTATAGCTCGGCCTAAGCCCGCCGCTCCACTAACCGCCGCTTCGCGCTGAGCCAGAAATCACAGAAGGAAAGACGAAGAGGTTCGGCGGCCGTCGCGCAATGGCCGTGGCGCTGGATCTTTCCCATCGGCGCGCGCCTCCAGCCCGGGGAAGCTCATGTTGTGAACAGCGTAACCGATGAGACGGTCCGCCATGTCGGTTCGAGCACCAGGCCGCTGGTTATGGTGAGCCCTGTCGCGGAACCGCAATCGGCCGGTACGCCGATCCGAACAGTCGGCCACCTTCCCGGTCTAACAACTGAAAAACGGGGATCGCTTCGCTCGGGACATGTGAGGTCGAGAACGTCCGCGTGCCTTCCGGCAGTTCGATCGTTAGATACGAGCCGATCGGATCATTTTCATCCGCCCAGCCGGCAATCTCAAGAGCGCCAATCCGCTCGCGCAGCGCTTGGAGGTCCGCGGGAGCCATCCGACCTTTCCGCGTCCGCATTCCGCGCCGGGTATACTCGATCAGTCCCTCCTCGGTAACCCGAACAGATGCGCACAGCGAGACGACATCTCCGACACAATGATTGATTCGCATCAAAGCGGCGGGCATGTGCCCGCGGTCCGGCACGTTCGCGGAGCATCCGAATACGACAGCGCAAACGGCTGCCACAACAGCGTCAGTGATATTCGCGTGCCGAGACATCGATAACCCTCCGTCCGACTTGGAAGTTGACGAGCACGCGGTTACCGAAGAATCCACCCAACCGGCCTTCGTACGCCGGCCCGCGGTGCGGTAGACCACGCTCTGTTCGAATCCGATTTACAAATGTTTCGATCGGCCCTACCTGGGACCCTCGCGTCGCAATCGGTCCGTCCCCGAGATGCGATTGGCAGCGGTCACTCCTTTTGCTTCGACGTACGCACGACATGGAGAAGCACCGCGCGCGACATGAGCGTCCCCCGTTCGGCGCTCCAGAACGGTCGATCGAACGCCGCTGCTGGAAGCGGCGCGTCATACTCGACCCATAGCCGGTACTCGCCAGGCTTCCTGACCAGGTCGCTCACCTTTATGCGCCGCTGCTGGCCGATCAATGCGCGGGGGCGCAGCCGTACAAAGGATCGAGGGTCCCGCAACTCTTCTCGCGTGAACTCCGCGTGATCGAGAAACAGTGGCAGCGGCCCCTCGCGATCCCACGGGCCGACGTTCAGCACAAGCCCCGCGCGATGCCCCCAGCGCAGGTCGCCAAAGAACCATAGGTCCTGCTGCGTTGCATTGACGACGCGCACCTCGAGCTCCAGTGCGTCGTCCATCGTTACCGTCACCTCGCCGCTGACCGTCAGCTCGAGGCGAGGCGTGCTGTCTGCGGCACCTATCCGCGTTGCCGCGATCGCGAATCCGCAGATCAGAAGAACGAGCCGGGGCACACTCATCACTCTTGCCAACCCTCGTCGTTGCAAATGCACTTTATCGAGACCCATCGGTGTAGACAGCGCATCAGGGTCGAGTTCCACAGAGGCGGCGGGCAGCGCCGCAACGTCGGTCAGCGGTCTTCCTGCTCCACGAAATCGCGTAGCGGATTCGCGATTTACCAGACGCTACCTTACTCGTGGTCGATGTACTGCACAGCGCACAACGTCGTCGATCGCTGTTCACTTCGTGCCACGCGCGCAGACGCATTGTCGCCTTCAACACGCTCACGGACGCGAGGCCGTCGCGCGATATTGTTTCAAGACGGCGACAGTTGCGCGCCTATCGTCCTGCTCCGCCCAATCGATCGCGGCCAGACCGTCCGCATCGCGAGCGTCAACGTCGGCACCGTACGCAATCAGTTGCTTCAATGTGGCCACATCCGAGAATCGTGCAGCCCACATCAGCGGCGTGCTGGCGCGTGGGCCGCGGTCGTCGACGTCACTGCCTGCTGTCAGCAGCAGGCGCAGAATGTCGTCGTGTTTTTCACGAATCGCGTCGATCAACAGCTCCGCGGAGTCTGGATCAGGTCTCGCACCGGCGCGGAGCAACAGAGCGACGACTTCCGTGTGGCCGTTGTGTACCGGCGAGACCAGCATCGAATCGCCGCGCCGAGACCTCGCGTTGACGTCAGCTCCGGCCCGGATCAACTTGCCGGCCACTGCTCGTTCACCCGACGCCGCAGCGTCCATGAGTGCAGTCGACCCTGACGCATTTTGCGCGTTCACGTTCGCACCCGCCGATAGCAACTCATCAACCAGAATGACATCTCCCATCACCGCCGCGACTTCGAGCAACCGGGACTGGCCCTCTCCGCACGGCGCATTCACGTCCGCTCCCATTCGAATCGCAGTAACGACGGGCAAGCGCCACCCTACCCGAGCCGCTCTGACGAGCAGGCACGCCCGCGCCACGAACGCAAACCCCAACAGCGCTGCAGCGAGCGCAAGAAAGACGATGCCGCGCCCGCGTTTGCTTGTCATCGGGGGAACCCGCCAGGCAGTACGGCGGCTGGGTTGCCGTAACCTGACATCCCGGCATGTGATCATCCATGTCAAATTTCACTAAGTCGGCGCCGATAATCCTGGTCAAGCCTACCTTCCATGGATTCTGCTGGAACTCACAATATGAGCTGCACTGCAACTGACGCCGCGCGAAGTCGGCGTTCAAGGCGATCGCCTGACACACGTCAACCCCGTCCACAGCGCCTCGTTGAACCGATCGTCGGCCCATGTCGGCTACAACCGCGGGCCATTGCCGTTCTGGACCCGACGATTTATCGCGCGACGGGCGAGGTCGTCATGGAGGGCAACACCCCTCACGAGATCCCTCTGCTGCGGGCCATGTTCTGCCAGAGAGTGATGGTTTCCTGCACGATCTCTGGTGTCGACGTTTTCCATGCGATCATGTAAAAGATGTCCATCGCTTCTGGCCCGGGGAATTCGTGTTGTGAGTCGATGAATGTGTAAAAGAAATTCACCGGCATCTCGTC
This sequence comes from Thermoanaerobaculia bacterium, assembly GCA_036387295.1. GTDB lineage: Bacteria > Acidobacteriota > Thermoanaerobaculia > Gp7-AA8 > Gp7-AA8 > QHVT01. The sequence goes on from DASVUA010000060.1 coordinate 14,400, forward strand.
ACCCATCGAAATTTCGAAGCTCTTGACACGCGAGAGCCACGTCTTGCGCCGCGCTCGTGCCGTTCCGGGCCACGTGAAGCTCTGCGGCGGCAGCGCAACGTGCAGCAGATCGGCCCGAGCGTAAAGCGCCGCAAATACTTCCGTCTTCCTGCGGACGCCAATCATTCGTGAGTCCCCGAACCCGCACACGCCATCCTTGTCACGCGCGGTCGACCAGCGAATCTCTCGATAGCCGCCGCTAACCGGTTCGTACTCGAAGCCCCTCTGATCATCAGCCATGCTGTACAGCTTCACCGTCTCCATCGGAGTTCCTTCACTGTCATTGGCACTCATCATCCGGCAGATTGAACAGACCGTTGATCGCACCTGCCACGCCTCCTGCGCCACCCAAATTCCAGGAGGCGCTCGTTCGCCCAGCAGCTGCGATCGCGCCCTGCTCGCCGTACCTAGCAACCATCTGCTCTGTAGAATAGACTCGCGACGTCCGGTCTAATCCCAACCGACCCACGATCTTCAGACTATTCCGCGCTTGAACTGCCTGATCCGCAGTACGCGCGGTAAGACTTATACCCTTTGCCGCACCCGCATAAGCCAGACGGCCAGTACCGGCGGCCAACATGGCCGTTGAAGCCGCGACGGATGCTGTTGCATAGCTGTCTGAACACCGGTTTACAGACTTCCCCCCTCCCACCCAAACGCGCTATCCGTCGCCTCCCGGAGTTCATCGCCGAGCCCGAATAGAAGAGCGTCTCCAATTCCCGCTGAGAGGCTGCCCCAATCGAGCTCGATCCGCGGCATCTGCGCCTCGATCGTGATCTCTTCGCCGCACACGTTGCGCGGATTGCCCTGTTCGTCGTTGACGACGTCGCATGAGATGATCCGCCCCGTGGGATCGACATATTTCAGCGGGTTGTTCACCACGTAGGAGTAGCGGTTCCACGTCTGCGGCTGCGTTGCGTAGACACTGGCAAGCGTTGGATCGACAGACAAGAAACGTCCCGAATCAGTGGCGTAATACCGCGCGTGAAAATAATCCGTCAGGCCGAGCGCGCCTCCAGCCAATGCCGCGGCGTCCCGTTCCTGTCCCGTGAACTGGAGCGTGCCGCCGTTGCTTGTGCCTCCTGTACCGAACGGGGTGAAGTCCTGCGTGCCGAGGACGGCGCCGCTGGCGTTGGTGATGAGTCGGGGGGAGCCGAGGTGGTCGAGGCCGTAGTGGCGGGTGCCGCTCGGGGATTCAGTGCCCAGCAGTTTGCCGGCGCGCCAGAAGGTGTCTTCCTTCCACGACACGACACGGGTGCCGCTCGACGAGTCGTCGAAGTAGACGCGGAGGAGTTCGGGACCGGCGCCGCGGAGGGTCCAGGTGGTTTTTGCCCGGACAATACCTGACACCACCACCCGCTCGACGGCCGCGATTCGTTCGTCGTTCGGGAGATAGACGTAACGGAACTGACGTGTGCCGGCGTTTGCTCCCGTCATCATGCCTAGTGCGTCGTAGGTGTAGGTGCCTTTCGAATCCGACGTGACGTTGCCGGCGGCGTCGTAGCCCATGGTGGTGTAGCGATTGGTGGTGCCGGAGATTGCGTATCCAGTGGCGATGTAGTTCCCGAATGCGTCATACGTGCGAGACACGGTGCCAAGGGCTGTAGTCCAGCTCGAAAGGCGGCTGAACGCGTCGTACCGGTAACTGTCGCCGCCGAGTTGCTTGAGGTTGCCGGCGCCGTCATAGGAGTACGCGCCACTGGTCCACTGAGCACCCGTACCGGTGAGACGCTTGCCGCACGGGGCTGTGCTATCGGCCGCCAGGGTGACGCCGGGACCGTAGACAAAGATCCCACACGGGCGAGGGATACCGGACGAATCGCCGACGACCGTCTCCTGCACAGCCGTCGCGCCGCTACCGTGAGTGACATTGCCGATCGTTCCGTCGGGTGCATACGTGATCGCGGACGCTGCTGGAGGGAAGCTGGTCAGGAAACCGTTCGTATAGCCATAGGCGACGGTGCGCTGCGCCTGGTCGTTCGGATTGCAGCCATACGCGGCGTCGGAGCGGCAGGGGTAGTAAAGGGTCTGGAGTTGGCCAAGGCTATTGAAATTCTGAGCGGTGTTGAAGTCGGCACCGGTGAATACGGCCGTCGAGCCGACCGCATTGTCGATTCGTGACACTCGTCCACCCGCATCATATTGATAGCTGGCGGTGACGGCGATGGTACCGCCGAGGTCAGAGGTGTAGTTGTAACGCGCCGCGGCAGCGAGTTTCCCGTTACATGCGTTGGCGGAACACTGGGGATAGCTCAGACCATCCGGGTCGTCATAATCAAAATCCTTGAGTGGCTGACCACTCCCGGTGAGACGAACTTGTGTGACACGCTCCGCCTCATCGAAAGAAAATGAAAGATCGAACGGCCCGCCGGCCGTACCGGTGTACTGCTGGCGGGAGTGGCCCCGCGCGTCGTAATTGAGATAGACCCGCGTACCGTTGCCGACAGGCCCGAGCTCAGGATGCTGCTCACTGGCGAGGAACCCGCGGTTGTCATACGTGAACAGACGCATCTGCGTTCCTGCGGCCCCAGGCATTGCCACGCTCTTCAAGCGGCCGCCGACGTCGTAGCCGTACTGCGTCGTCTGCGCGCTCGCGGTACCAGCGGCTTCTGTCACCGCTACGAGACGGCCTTGACGATCGAACGCTTCGGCGGTGGTCACCGGAGCCTCACCTGCCGCACCGTTGATTGCGACCGTCATCGTCGTCGCGCTGACGCCTTTGTAGCTCATCGTTGTCGGCTTCGCGTCCGGAGCCGTAATCGTCGACGGACGTCCGAACGGATCGTAGCCGCTGTACGACGTACGGCGCGCAGGCACAAAGTCGTACTCCGTTGTCGTAATGACGAGCTTTTCGCGCGCAGACGTCGACAACACATTCCCCGCCGCGTCGTAACGCGTGTCGGTGACGCTCCAGGTGTTGTCCGGCATCATGGTTTTCTCGCGCCACAGGCGGCCGTGGCTGTCGTACTGATACTGCGACTGACGCGTGCCCTGCTTCACGAGTACCTGCGCTGGAGCCGTAGCCGTCGCATTCGAGTACGTGTACGCCACCGATGTCTGACTCGGCGGTGAAAGCAGGACGAGCCTGTACGCCGAGTCATAGATGTACCGCGTCGCCAGCCCGGACGTGTCGGTCGAAAATGCCGGCAGGCCGGTATAGCGGTCGATCGTCAGGTTCAGATGACTGAAACTGGCACCTGTGTACGTCGACCGGTTGCGCACGCCCCAATCATATCCGTGAGTGATCTTGTAGTCGTACGCCGGCAGTGCGCTCGTGGCAACCGTGCACAACGGCGACGTCGTCGAGGCATTCTTCCTGACGTCGGCTCCAAAGTACGTCTCGGCAGCGACGTTCCCCGCCGTGTCCGGCGTGAACACGACCACGGAATCAGCGACGTCGCGAGTCGCTCCCTTCAATACGCGCGATGCACGGAGAAAGCCGGTCGTGCCGTCAAAACATGACTGCGTCTTCGCGGTCGCGGTGCCCTCGGCAATCTGAACGGAGCTGGACGTATTGACGATCCATGGAGTGGAAGACGGGGGCGGAGTATACGAACCAGGCGTGGTATACGTGCCCGACGCGATGCCGGTGCTCGGGTTCACCTCCGCATCCCGCGTGTTGTACGCGACGAAGACCTCCTTTGACCCAGCCGCGAGACTCCCCGTCCCGGTGTGCTTAGTTCGGCGGAAGTGACCGAGGGCGTCGAAATCGGACGACTCCGTATCGGCAGTGGCATTGGAGTCGTCGTGATAGACGGTGCGCGAAGCAGCAATCCGGGTGTTTGCCGCTTTGCCGCATTGATCGGTCGTACTGCAGTACGTGCCGACCTTCGCATCCTGGTCGTACTTTACAAAGGTCGAACGGAGCGTCGTTCCCGTAGCATCGAATGTCCGACTCGACACGTGAGTGACTGTGCCGGATGGAAGCGTACTGCTTTCCATCCGCGACAACGGCAAACCATATTCTTCGACCTTGAAGCCGTTCGGCGACTGGATCTGGAGTGTACCGGGCCAGACGGAGTAGTAGTGCTCCGTGCGGTGGCCGAGCGGATCGGTGATCTTTACCGTCATCTGCTCGGACGGCGCGGCCTTCAGGAGTACCGCACCTTGATTCGTTTCGCATTGAATCTGCGCCGTAATCGCGCTCAACGTCGATTCGTACTTCCACGCCGCCGTTGGAACGCGAGGGCCGCTTACGGTTTTCGTGTCGATGCCGGTCAGGTACTGGTTCATCAGGTTGTTGTTGCCGCACTCACTGTATGGAACCTGATAGTAGCGGTAGGTGTAATCGATCAGGCCGAGCGTCGGCAGCGTGACCTGACGGACCGTGCCGCTTTCGCAGTGGCCAACGTGGGCCGCGTTGTAGGCAAACTTGTAGCTCGTGCCGTCCGGGAGCAGGATGGCCGTGAGCAGAGGCGCGGTGACGTCCGGTGCATCGTTGGGAACAGACGAGTGACATCCGCGCCGGATCACCGTCTGTGCGTAGGAGAACGTGTAAGTGGCAGTGCGTACGGCGCCAGCGGATGTCGGAGGAGCGGCGATGATGATTCGGTCGACCTGCCCTTCGTACGTTGATTCCGGATACGGCTCGTTCTTGAAGCAGACGTAGTTCGTTCGCGCCGCCTTGCTGTCGGTAAATGTCCAAACGTAATTATCAGTCGATGGGCACGGAGTGCCGACCACGGACGCCGAGTAGGCGATATTGACCGCGTTGTTGTAACGATCCCGCATCCTCGTGAGCTTGCCGGTGGTCGCGTTGAACGTCCGCACCGCGCCGTCCGGCAGTTCCAGATCGACCGTGCCGTCGTTCTTGTGGAGCATCCGCATGTACGTGCTGTCGCCTGAGTACCGTACCGCGGTGACGGGCGCGGCGAAGGTCGTTGCCGGATCGCCTTTGTGCAGAGTGTCCTCGAACGGATGAACGGACCCGTCGGGACCTTCGTACACCCATTTCTGATAATGCGGATTGGTTGGATCTGCCGGTGTGATCAGCTTTCCGAGCGACAGCAGCCAGCCGACGCCCGCGTTCGAACGGCGATTCGGAACGGCGCGATCGTTGGCCGCGACAATTTCGTAATCCCACACCTTGCTGTTGTACGAAAGTGAGAAGCCGTAGCCGATCGTCCCATTGACCGGATATGTGGGTCCGAGCGGGATACTGAGGCTCAGGTTGCCGTTGAACGTGTTGATCGCGTCGATGGCGCCGAAGTCGTACAGCTTTCCGGCCGCGAAGCCGCGGTCAAGTGCATCACTCGCCGTCACGGCGACGGCGGGAAGGAAGGCGAGAATGAGCGCGACCAGGTGCAACGCTTTCCCGCGCATCAATCCGCCTCTCCGATTTGCGCGATTCCGTACTGTGCGGTGAACGAATTCACGGCAAAAACCACGTCGCCCTTCTTGAGGTTCTTCGGTGCCGGACCGGACGTTTGATCCTCGCCGGTCAACTTCAGGATCGAGAGCGCGGGCTTCTCGCTGTCCGTTCCCTCGTCGTCAGGACCGTGCAGGCCGGCCGTGCCTCGCCATGCGCCGAGGCCGGGGCGAATCACGATGAATTGCACCAGCGTTCCGGGAAAGGCGAGTTGCGTGATGTCGCTGCCGAGCGTCTGCTTGAGGTGCTCGGAGGAAAGCGTCACACGTGTGGCGGGGTACCCGGCAGGTGACGCGGCGCCATAGGCACCACTGCTCATGTCGACCGCCATCCAGATCGAGCGCAGCGGCACGTCCATCGCGAGCGGCCACTCGACTCGACCGTCGCGGTCGTCGTCACG